>SCSY01000350.1 GCA_004298625.1 Nitrospirota bacterium
CTAGCCCCTGATCCCCAGCCCCTAATTTCAACAAGGAAAATTTATGCTCGAAATGCTCGAAGTCGTCGCTGCCGTCATCCTCAAGCCGGACGGGCAATTCCTGCTGGCCGAGCGTCCGCCGGGGAAGGTCTACGCCGGCTATTGGGAATTTCCCGGCGGCAAGGTCGAAGCCGGCGAAACGCCGCATGACGCGCTGGCGCGTGAGTTGCACGAAGAGCTGGGCATAGAGGTGGACCAGAGCACGCCGGCCACACCCTGGCTGACACGGATTTACACCTACCCGCACGCCACCGTGCACCTGCGCTTTTTCCGCGTCACGCGCTGGCACGGCGAAGCGCACGGCAAGGAAAGCCAGCGCCTCGCCTGGCAAGCGCCCGATGCGGTGACGGTGGCGCCGCTGCTGCCTGCCAACGGCCCCATCTTGCGCGCGCTGGGATTGCCTGGCGTTTACGCGATAACCCATGCCGCAGAGTTGGGCATGGTGCCCTTCCTGGATTGCCTGGAACAGGCGCTGAGCGGCGGCCTGCGGCTTATCCAGGTACGCGAAACCGGGCTGCCGGCTTTTGAACTGGAGCGCTTCGCGGCGCAGGTCGTGCGCCTGGCTCATGTCCACGGCGCGCGGGTACTGGTGAATAGCGACATGGCGCTGGCGCGGAAAATAGGCGCAGACGGGGTACATCTGAAAGCGGCGCAACTGATGGCGCTATCCGCCCGCCCCGACGTAGCATGGTGCGGCGCTTCCACCCACAACGCTTTGGAGCTGGCGCGCGCCGCCGAACTCGGGCTGGATTTCGCCGTATTGTCGCCGGTCAAGCCGACGCTAAGCCATACCGACGCGCTTCCCCTCGGCTGGGAAACCTTCGCCGCGCTGGCGGCGGGGTTGCCGCTGCCGGTCTACGCACTAGGCGGCTTGAGCGGCGCGGACATGGCCGATGCACGGCGCGCCGGCGCGCATGGCATCGCAATGCAGCGTGGGGCTTTCTTTAAGGGGTTAGGGACTAGAAAAACCCGGCGCGTAGCGCCGAAATTATCCTCACCCCCAATACCGTTAAGTTAAGCCTCATTTGTAAGCCCGCCGGGGCTTCACCGTGGGACGAGAGGGGGTCTT
>SCSY01000183.1 GCA_004298625.1 Nitrospirota bacterium
CTCTCCCTCACGGACAATGGTGAACTGCTCAGTCGCCGGGTTTTTGCGTGCATCCACGGCTGTAACGACAATCTGATTTTCCCCCATCTTCAATAAGACATCGGCGGTAAAGTTTCCTTTTTCGTCAGGCGTGATCACCTGTCCATTCACCATCACCAGAGACATGCCGTTCACAGCGGTTGCCCTGCCGGTTATTTTGAATGAATTAAGCCTGGAAACTACCTTAACACCCCTTTTCACTTCCGGGGAGGTGATGGCAATCGCCGGGGGAGTATTTAATCTATCATCCTGTGTTGTCTTGTTCTTAGGCGCGGCAGGGGTGATTTTAGCATTGGACGCCACTTTGCTGCTAATGGCATTATTAGATGGTTTTTCGTCACCGGAGGCAAAAAACACATCTCTTAACTCAAGGATTGAATCGTCTGCTGTTATGGCTGCGGCCATGTTCCGGAAGGCTGAGGCAAGGGCAATCTGCGGTTCGTTTCCTTCACCCAGGCCGAAGAAGTTTCGAGACCAGGCTTGCTCCCCTGTCTTTACATTACTAACGATTAGATCTATGGAAACCGCTCCGGAAAAGGTCTGTGGAGTGGAGAGGTCTCCGTAGACACTGAGGCTTGTGACTTTTCCATTCAGGGTCAAAATGGATGGAAGATTATTTATTCCCTTCCCTGTGAATTCCTGCTGAACCAGTTTTTCCAGCACAGGGACAGGATCATCATCCAGGATGATATTCCGGATAACCCCGGTTACCATCTGGTATGTGCCGACCTCTCTCGCAGGACCTCCTTTGTAAGTAAACTCTCCAAATTGCAAAGGAAAGACTTCCTCCTCAGGGGCGCTGATATTTTTGTTCGGGAGAAGTTCCGCGGTATGGATCTTTTTACCCGTTGCCCGTACAAGCGCCTTTCCCGTTGCCGCGCATCCCGCGCAGAAAATGAAAAGCATACAAAGGAGCGCAAATATTATAAGACGATTTTTAATAACCTGCCTCCCGGATAAGCGATTGAAATATATCGCACCAGATTAAAGGCTTATATCAGGATGCTAGAAGACATCCCTGTACGTCTTTATTTTTTATCGGTTTTGACATTCGGAAAAAGATCGGTTAACTTCTTACCTGAAAAGGGATTATATGAGAATGCCTTTTGAAATGTCAATTCAATTTAGTGTTTCATTGCAAAAATGATGAACACTTACGGCAATTCATAAATCTTTAAAGGAGGGGAAAATGAGACAAAAATTATTAAGGGTTTTTTTACTGTGTCTGAGTGTATTCCTGATAAGCGGCGGCATTTCCCCCGTCCGTGCTCAGGGGGAGAATGTTAGGGCAAAAATAGGGATACAGGTTAGATCAGGAGACCAGACAAGAAGCGCAAAAACACAAGATGATCTAAATGTAAACGATCTCATTCGCATTTATGTGCATCCGGAAGAGACGAGTTATATTTATGTTGTTCATGCCGACCTCAATGAGGCGACTCTTTTGAACATGGTTCAACAAAAGAGCCGAAGCTCGACACTGGTGATGCCATCACTTCAAGAATTTTACAAGGTTGATGGAACAAGCGCTAAAGAGACCTTTACAATCATTATCAGCCCTGAAGACCTTACCGAAGTAACGGAAGTTCTGAAAAACGGAACTGCACCCTATAAAAAATGGGCCGGAGTTGAGGAGTCATTGATAACAAAAAGTAAAATTGATCTGAGCCAGGAGGTGGAAAAACCCTTTGCTATTGCCGGCAATGTCAGGGGAATTGGAGCAGCTAATGATATAGATCCTTTTGTTAACAGCCTGCATATTTTTTCAGGAAAATCTCTATTAGTTAAAAAATATGAGTTTAGAGTTAAAAAATAAAAAGCTCATCAGGCTCATTTTTATTCTGACCATAAGCCCTTTATTGGCTATCGTTATCTTCTTCTGGGCGAAGGGCTCAATCTGGACTATATGGGATTATAAGATCCTCGACCTGGTCTATGGGCAAGCTGTTAAACAGGGT
>SCSY01000018.1 GCA_004298625.1 Nitrospirota bacterium
CAGTAAACGATCACTGCTATCGCTCTTCACACTAAAATCATTCTGTCTTACTCGCCTTTTTTATGCATCTCATTCATCTTCTCTGTGACCCTCTTCATGGCCGTGTCATTAAGTTTTCTTGCGACGTATCTCCAATCCCTGCCTGAGCCCACACCATCTTCATAATTCAGCAAGGATTCTCCTTTCCCGGATAATTCATAGCGCATATCCATTGATGCAGCTCCGGCGCCATACCCCACAAACATCCTGGCTGCCTTACTGCCCGGGTCGTAGTTTACGATAGTGGCCTTGAGGAGATATTTCCCGGGACCGGGAGTATACTCATTTCGTTTCTCGATAAGAGTTGCCTCATATCCGGCCTTATTGAACATTTTGACAAGATCGTCGCCCATCCAATCGCCAATGTCATTCTGAGCCCTTTCCTGTCTGTCGTTCATGTTATTGGTAATTCCCCTGTCTACCAAAATGAAGACTGAAATCTTGCCCCCGCCTTCCAACTCCGGTGCCTTCGACGCTGAAAATGCCGCGCCGGCTGCAAAAATAACTGCGAGAATGGTAATTACTCCCAAAAACTTTTTCATAAAAATTACACCTCCTTTCTGCTATCTGTTAATGAAGTGATAAACATGTTGTTTTTATAATAATAAAGATACCCGACACAAAAAACAAGGTAAAAGCTTCTTATATCTCCCCTTCTATTTTAGGAGGGGTGGCCGAAGGACAGGGTGGTAAGTGGGGAAACGGAATTCATTCTAATCAAACCACCCCTTGTTCCCCTCCTTAACTAAGGAGGGGAGTTAGAATACGGAAAAACCTATGTGTGTATCAAAAGCGCTCTAATAGCTCTTACCGCCCTTTCCGGTGAAGGGTAAACAGGTATCCTTGCTCTCTCAAGGAGGGAAATCAATTTTTTTGATATGCCTCCCTCTGACACATAAAAAACAACCGGCTTATTCAAATCTCTTACCGCATCTTCCATTATCCTGCCGAGCTTTTCGGTGATACCCACCACATTTGGAAGGGCGATGAGCAGGAATCCGTCATAATCATCTTTTAGCTCACGAAGAGCAGCGGCATAATCCTCGTCCCTAACCTGGGCAGTGAGATCAACTGGATTATTTATTCCATAAAAAGGAGGGAATACCTTCCTAAGCCTTTCCTTATGGGCCCCGGACATCTTCGGCATCTCAATCCCCTGTTTTACGCATTCATCAACAGCAAGGACACCGGAACCGCCTCCGTTTGTTATTACAAGGACACGGTTGCATCCTTTCGCTGTATCTTTGCATTTGGCGCTCTGATAGGAGAGAGCCTTTGATGCATCCAGAAGCTCCTCAAAATCCCCGGCCTCCTGAATCCCGAACTGTTTGAGGACAGAATGAAAAACCTCATATCTTCCGGCAAGCCTTCCTGTATGCGAGAATGCCGCAACCTCTCCTCCGTGGCTCTTGCCTGATTTAAGAACTAGCAATGCTTTTTTCTCTGAAAGCGCCTTTGCCTTTTCAACAAACTTTCTTCCATCGCCTACCGATTCGATATAAGAGATGACGACATCTGTTTTTTCATCTTCCGAAAGATAGTCATATATGTCGGACTCATCCACATCCGCCGCATTCCCGTAACCGATTATCTTCGACACGCCTGTGTTTGCCTTTCTTATCTCCTCCATAATGCAGCTTAAGATCGCCCCGCTCTGGGAAACTATCGAGACGTTGCCTGACTTCGGCCTCCTCAATCTCTCTTCCGGCAGGAAAAAAGTATCGAGCCTGTGATAAGGATTATAAAGTCCCATGCAGTTAGGCCCTACGATCCTGAACCCCGATTCTTTCCCGATTTTCTTCACTTCTTCCTGAAGATCTGTTTCCCCTATCTCCGCAAACCCCGAACTCATTATAAGAATACTTTTTGTCTTAGCCTTAAGCTCTTTGAGGATTGCAGGGACTTCTTTGGCGGGCCTCATGATTATCGCAAGCTCAACATCAGGGATATCTCCTGCGGAAGGATATGCCTTTAACCCCATGAGTTCTTTGTACTTCGGGTTTACAGGATATATCTTCCCTTTGAATTTAAGCAGGCTCTTCAGGATAACGCCGCCGAGCTTCTCCTCGCTATGCGCCGCGCCAATGAGGGCGATGGATTGAGGTTTAAAAAATGAATTGAGACTCATATTGTTTCCGTAAATTACGCACTCTCTATAAACAGCAGCGCCGGGTCTTCAAGATACTGTATTACCTTTGTCAGAAACCTTGAGGCATCAACACCATCTGTCACCCTGTGATCGAACGTGAGCGATAACGGAAGTATCTTTCTGATAACGATCTGCCCGTCTTTCACCCACGGCTTTTCGGAAATCTTTCCTGTTCCCAATATAGCAACATCAGGATAATTTATTATCGGAGTTGCGAACCATCCTCCGAAGTGGCCGTAATTCGTTATCGTAAAAGTGCTTCCTTTCATCTCCTCAAGCTTTATCTTTCTCTCTCGCGCCTTCTGGCTGAGGTTCTGTATCTCTGTCGCAAGTTCAAGGATGGTCTTTTTGTCGGCATTTTTTATCACAGGAACCATCAAGCCGTCAGGCGTGTCAACAGCAACGCCTATGTTGTAATATTTTTTGACTATTATCTCTTCCTTTGCCTCATCAACAGAAGCATTTAACAAAGGATGCTCTGCAAGCGCATGATGAACTGCCTTTATGAAAAAAGGCAGGAATGTAAGATGAATGCCTTTCTCCTGTATGGTTTTTTTCTCCCTCTCGCGCAGATTCCATAATTCAGTAATATCGGCCTCATCCATGCCTGTGACAAACGCCGTAGTTTTCTGGGCTAAGGTGAGGTTCTTTGCTATTGTGCGGCGGAGTCCTTTTATCGGAATTCTTTCTATATTGCCGAATTGCTCATCAGCCTTCTTGCTTTTTTCAGACGCCTCTGTAACATCATCCTTCGTAATGCTTCCGCCCGGCCCGGAGCCTTTGATTGATTCGAGCTTTACGCCGTGCTCTTTTGCAAGCGCCCTTACAGCAGGGGTTGCAAGGATTTCTTCTTCCTCCTCGGGAAGCACTCCTACAACAGAAACGGATTTTGGCCTCTCTTTTGTCTTTGGAGCTTCCTCTGCTTTTTGTTGTTCTTCTGGTTTTTCTTCTTTAGGTTTTTTCTCTTCAGGTTTTTTTTCTTTAGGCTTTTCTTCAACTGCCTCGCCAACATCTGCAATGGTCATTAATACCTCGCCGACCTTCACCATATCGCCGATGTCTTTATTTATCTTAAGAACTTTACCCTTCTTGGGAGACGGAACTTCTACCACCGCCTTATCGGTCTCTATTTCAAGAACGGTCTGATGCTCCTCTATTGAATCACCCTCCTTAACAGTCCACTTCCTGACTTCACCTTCTGTGATACCTTCACCCAGATCCGGCAATACAAAATCAAACGGCATAGCGCCTCCTTGTTTTAATGCTTCCTATAATCAATAAAAGGATAGCATGGGGGATAACGGCAGTCAATTTAAAATCCTCCGAATCTGCTGTGATATAATTTAATTCTATAACCGGAGGTGCGAAGCGGATGGATATAATTTTTATAGATTACTCAGAGGCATATTATTCAGGCACGACTGAAAAAATACCTGATATCATAACCGGCAAGTTTGTGCAGATACGAAATAGTCAGACAGAGTATCTTGTCTTTGCTCCAAAAGAGTTTGCTCCCTATCATGCCAATATTGTCGAACGGTTTTGCATGGACAGAGGCATTAAAGGGGCGTATGTTGGCGAGGAAAAGCGTTTCGATATACGCGAACCAGGATGGGAAGTGGTTGGCGGAGGGAAATTTGACATTGATAAAACCAGGAAGCAAATCAGACTATTTGATAACTCTCTGGCATACGGAAAATTCGATTCAAAGGGGCTGCCTGAAAAGATTCGCTCGACTGACAGGCTGTCCGAATATCAGGTAGTCATCTATTAACCCTGTTCTCTGAATTGGGCAAATGCTGTTTGAGTTTTTCGAGTTTACTTAATTACTGAATTATGTTTTTTCTGTCCCGGACTTTCAGATGGGCTGCAAAGGATTTTGCAACCAGAGGGTTTGCCGCCTCCTGAGGAATCCCGAGTTCTCCAAACGCGCGCCTGCATAATTCCATCTCATCAGGCGCTGACCCGTTTCCGGCTATCCTTAATACCACTTCATGGATGCGCTGAATATATTGAAGCCCCTCGTCCATCCTCTTATAGACATCGTCACCCTGTCTTGGTTCGTCCCATGATGAAAGGAGATGGCGGATGCCTTTAACACTTTTCAGTCTTTTTATGGATGTAACCAATGCAAGGACATCCTCATAAATAGGCATTTCTCCTGGGACCGGTATAACATCACCTGAAAAAAGCGCCATGTATCCAAGAAGCAGGATAGAGATCGAGCCCTTTGAGTGTCCCGGAGTATGAAATACCTGCAGTTTCAGGCCGCAGCCGAGATCAAAGACCTCATTGTCCTCAAGCAGCCTGTCCACAGCAACCGAGCCTGCAACAAGGTTATCAAAACCAGGCACAGGCCTTTCTTTTGACTGAAGCTGGACATTCTCAATCCATGCCTTTTCAGCAGGATGAACAGCAACAGGCGCCCTTGTCTCCCCCTTTATTGTTCTTGTGGCGCCTATATGGTCGGGATGGGTATGCGTCTGGATGATCAAAGAAATATCCTCAACCCTCCTATCGGACTTTCTTATGTAATCAAAGATTAATTCTTCTGATGAGGCAACGCCGGTATCTATGAGACAGATGCCGTTTGTGCCATAGATGAGATAGCTGTAGACAAACCGCTCCATAACAATTCCTGGAGGGATCGTTATATAAAAAGGGATTCTAAGCGCATGGACATGTTTGTTGATCTGCATTTTATTTCACTGAAATCTGCCTTATTTTTATTATACGATATTTCTCAGGCTGAACGTGATCGGGCTGGGTGCAAAGACTTCGGCTCTCTTTAATATTTCATAACTTCTTCTATTCCCTTTTTTATCCTCTCAACGGTCGGCATGTAAAAATCTTCAAGCTTTGGAAGGGGCATGACAGTATCATATCCGGCAACCCTGATTATCGGAGCCTTAAGATACAGCATTGCATCTTCTGCAATGGTTGCCGAGAGCTCTGCGCCGAATCCGCAGGTCTTTGGAGCCTCATGGACAATGACAACACGGCCTGTTTTTTTCACTGATTTGAATATGGTCTCTTCGTCAAAAGGGCTCAGGGTCATCAAATCAATCACTTCTGCAGCAATGTTCTCAACTGCCTTCAAGGCCCTTTGCAACATATAGCCCCATGCGATTACCGTTAAACTTTTTCCTTCCTGAACAACCCTTGCCTTTCCGAGAGGGATGGCATACTCGCCTTCGGGAACTTCTTCTTTGATAGAGCGATAGAGCCTTGTTGATTCAAGGAATATCACAGTGTCAGGGTCTCTGATGGCTG
>SCSY01000390.1 GCA_004298625.1 Nitrospirota bacterium
CGGCGTTTTGCTCCTTCCCCCTTGCAGGGGGAAGGCTGGGATGGGGGTAGAGTGGTGGAACAATCGGAATATTTCGGCATTTCCACCTTTCGACCCCCATCCTAACCTTCCCCCTGCCAGAGGGAAGGGACTGGTGTGGTGGCATGCAACCACCTCCTGAGTAGTTACGACACTTCAATATGTTGAGCATTATCCGTAGGTGCGAATTTATTCGCACGCAACAACTTGATTGTGTGAATAAATTCGCACCTACGGCCACGCCAACCAATGAGTCCAGGATAACAGCCCGGTCCCTTGATGCCCCCATAGCGGGTTTGATCTGAGGAATAACCAACCATGCCTATACGCCATGTGATTACCGATAACCGGGTGCCCGTCAAAATCTGGACGGACGATGTGGACGAGCGCTCTCTGGAGCAGCTCGGCAACATCGCCAAAATGCCTTTCATTCACCACCACGTTGCCGCGATGCCGGATGTGCATCTGGGTATCGGCGCCACCATCGGGTCGGTGATCGCGACCCACAAGGCGATTATCCCGGCTGCGGTGGGCGTAGACATCGGTTGCGGGATGCTGGCCTGCCGCTTGTCGCTCACGGCCAACGATCTGGATAATGCCGCTCTGAAAAAAGTGTTCGACCAGATCAGCCGCGATGTGCCGGTGGGACGGGATCAGCATACCAACCAACGGGCGCTGGTCAATGCCGCCAAGCCCTTCGAGGCGCGCCTGGACATCATGACCGCCAAGCATCCGCAACTGCTCAAGGCGTTCGGCAAATTCTCGAAATGGGTGAATCAGATGGGCACGCTGGGCGGTGGCAACCACTTCATCGAAGTCTGCCTGGACGAGGAAAACCGGGTGTGGGTGATGCTGCATTCCGGCAGCCGGGGGATCGGCAACGCGCTGGCGGATTACTTCATCAAGCTGGCGCGCCTGGACATGGAACGCTGGATGATCAATCTACCGGATCGCGATCTGGCTTATTTCCCCGAAGGCAGCGAGCATTTCGACGACTACGTCGCGGCGGTGCTGTGGGCGCAGGAATATGCCGCGCGCAATCGCCAGTGCATGATAGAGCTGGTGCTGGCCGCGATGCGCCGCCATCTACCGCCCTTCGAAGTTACCAGCGAAGTGGTCAATTGCCACCACAACTATGTGGCGGTGGAACATCACTACGGCGAGAATGTCTTCGTCACGCGCAAGGGGGCGATCCGCGCCAGGGAGGGCGATCTCGGCATCATCCCCGGCAGCATGGGCGCACGCAGTTTTATCGTGCGCGGCAAGGGCAATCCGGAAAGCTTCTGTTCCTGCTCCCACGGCGCGGGACGGAAAATGAGCCGCACCGCTGCCGAGAAAACCTTCACCGAAGCCGATCTTGCGCAACAAACGCAAGGCGTGATTTGCCG
>SCSY01000184.1 GCA_004298625.1 Nitrospirota bacterium
AGTTTGACCAGCAGTTCGGCGATGCGCCTGACGGTACAGACAGCGACCTTATGCCCGACAGGTTCAAGGGATATGGTTATCTGTTAGGCGTTGGCGTAAAACCTACGCCTATGTTTGGAATAAGGGGTGAGTATGCATTCGGTTCAGGCGACAATGTCGGCACTGATGGCGATAACGAAGCATTCCAGACCACGCTCGGTAATGATATTCACTATACCCAGGTTTTTGAATACACAACAACCACACCGGGCGGCGCCCGTTCAACAGGTATAAGCAACGTCACATATTACAGAGCAGGGATTGACCTCAACCCGACAAAAGACTTGTCAGCATCTCTGGATTACTTTATCCTGAAGGCTAATAAAACATACGGCGCAGGCACTACAGCCTCAGGAGAAAGAGCTCCTAATTCAAAGAAGATAGGCCAGGAAACCGACCTCAAGATCAGCTATAAGCTTGACAAGAACCTCACCTACTTCATTATGGCAGGTTATCTTGACACGGAGGGATGGTGGACAACTAACGGACTATGCACTGTCCAAAACGACAAGCCTATAACACAGGCTGTTCACGGCCTCACACTCAGCTTCTAATTGTAACATCTGAATTTGGTTTTCAAGGCGGGTCGCAAGACCCGCCTTTTTATTTTTGTGTTAAAATTATCTTCACATGAAAAATACTAAAGGAAAAGTCTATCTCGTCGGCGCAGGTCCCGGTGATATCGGCCTGCTTACGATCAAAGGTATGAAATGCCTTCAGAAGGCAGAGGTGGTTATCTATGACTTTCACCTTAATGCGCAGGTCCTGAATTACATAAACCACGATGCTGAATTTATATATGCAGGCAAGCGCGGCGGCCATCACACGATGACTCAGGATGAAATAAACAAAGTTCTCGTTAAAAAGGCAAAGGCCGGGAAAAAAGTGTGCAGGCTAAAGGGCGGAGACCCGTTTGTATTCGGCAGGGGCGGAGAAGAGGCGGAAGCCCTCGCAAAAGAGGGCGTCGAATTCGAGATCGTCCCCGGCGTCAGCTCCGCAGTTGCCGCTCCGGCATATGCGGGCATACCGATAACTCACAGGCTTTACTCATCTTCATTCGCGGTGATACCCGGATACGAGGATACGACTAAGGATGAATCTTCGATAGACTGGTCGAGGCTCGCAACAGGGGTAGGCACGCTTATTTTCCTGATGGCTGTAAAGAACATGGATGTCCTGATCAAAAAACTCATAGAGAACGGGAGAAGCCCTGAAACGCCTGTTGCAGTTATCAGGTGGGGGACGAGGCCGGACCAGAAAACAATAACAGGGACTCTCGGCAATATTATGGAGGCAGTCAGGCAAAAGGAGATAAAGCCCCCTGCTGTTATGGTGGTCGGCGACGTCGTGAAACTCAGGGACACCCTTAATTGGTATGAGAAGAAACCCATGTTCGGCCAGAGGATACTCACAACAAGAGAGCATTCAGGGGGATTCGAGGAATTAGAGGAAATGGGAGCGGAGATAATAGCATTCCCGACAATAGAGATAGCGCCTCCTGAAAACTACAGAGACCTTGACAGGGCAATAAACAGGATCGGCTCTTATGCCTGGATTATATTCACGAGCGCAAACGGGGTGCGCTATTTCATGCAGAGGCTTATTGACAGGGATAAGGATATCAGGGAGATGAAGGGAGTGAAGGTATGCGCCATAGGGACCAAGACTGCCGCCGAGATAAAAAAATTCGGCATAAAAGTGGATCTTATCCCTGAAGAATTTAACGCGGAAGGACTCATAGAATCGTTTCAAAGGGTCAAAGTATCAAAGGGTCAAAGTTTGAAAGGAATGAGGCTCCTGCTGCCGAGGGCTGAAAAGGCAAGGGAGATTTTCCCTGAAAAGGTGAGGGAGCTCGGAGGCGAAATTGACGTGCCTGTGGCCTACCGTGCGATAAAACCGGAAATGCACGGCAAAAGATTAAAACGTTTTTTAAAAGAGGGCAGAATTTCCATAGCGACTTTCACAAGCGCCGCCACATTCAACAACTTCAGGGAGATTATCGGCGAAGACGCCGACGAGCTTTTAAGGGACGTCGCTATCGCTGTGATAGGCCCCGTGACCGCTCGGGCGATAGAGAAGGCAGGGCTCAAGGTTGACATAATGCCTAAAAAGGCCACAATCGAGGCAATGGTTGAGGAGATTAAAAGATGGGTAAGGAAGAAAAAATCATAGATATGCATCATATAAACTGGACTGAGAAAAGGCAGAAATGTTATCATAAAAACGGTTTTCGGGTATGTTTTTTATTTCTTGAATTGACAACTAATCACTAATAACTGACAACTGTCGTCATCGCCCCCTTAGCTCAGTCGGATAGAGCACAGGTTTCCTAAACCTGGTGCCGCAGGTTCGATTCCTGCAGGGGGCACTTTAATTATGAAAAACCAGATTAAATATCTGCAGAATATTTTCTATGACCTGCTGAACGATTACGGCAGGGTCTATATTATCGTAAAACATTCCGACCGGACGACCATAGGCAACAGGGGATTTACAGAAGAAGAGAAGGAGAAGGGTCTTATCCTGACCTTCAATAACAAGAACTACAAATCGCTCCAGTGGACAGAGGATGGGAGCATCATCACGTCTCTCGGTTTTGGAACCGGCAATAAACCTGAAAACTGCTTTCTCCACTGTGACGACATAGTGGCCGTATATTCCCCTGACGCAAAAGTAAAGCTTGACAGGTGGGACATGTTGAGCATGGAAGATTCCTCTGCATATTCTCAAAATGCTCAAAAATCCAAACGGATAACTTCAGACGAAAAAAGGAAGATAGTATCTCTGGACAATTTCAGGAAAGCAAAAGCCTGAGGGCTGCAAAGGCGCAAAATTCAGGAATAATATTTTATTGAAACGCCGAATAATTTGTGATACCTTTTAGGCATGGACGAAAAAAGACGGCATAAGCGGGTTACTGTAGAGGGAGTTTACGGCAATGTGGTCTTTGCCTCTAAGGCGGAAATTATTAATATAAGCCTTGGAGGCGCTGCAATACAGGTTGATACAAATCTTAAGATCGGCAAAGAGTATAACATAAGGTTAGAGGGGAAGGATAAACATGTAGAGATTAAAGGCATTACTGTATGGTCTGTGCTGAGCGAGTCTAAAAAAGGGCCTCACGGCGATGTAATCCCGATATATCATACAGGCATAAAGTTTATTAATGCATTGACCGACAAGAGCGCCGAGCTTGTTGATTTTATAGAAAGCCACAAAATCAAAGGGACTGAAGACAGGCTGAGGGGCATTAGATTTAAAGTCCAAACAAATGAAAAGGCTATTGTAGATTACTCCTTCGGATACAGAGTCAAGTTTATCAGTCTTAGCGGAATGTTCATAGAAACCCTGCAAATCTTCAAACCTGAAGACAGGCTTCCTATGGAAATAGCCCTTAAGAACGGAAGCATTATAAGATTTGTTGGAAGAGTCGTCTCCTGTACGGAGATTGCAGATAAGCATCCAATCCACTACAACATCGGGGTTGAATTTGTAGAGATGTCTGATGAAGATAAGCTTAAGCTTGAAGAATTTGTCCGTTCAGTGAGCAATTAGACATATTATGAACTTGCCTTGGCTATGAAGTTTAAAAATGTAATCTTTTTTTAACATCCCTGTAACATTAAGCTGATATGATATTTTACAATATGCCGTTATACGTGCTATAAAATAGAATGAAAGCAAAGAACATC
Organism: Nitrospirota bacterium; assembly: GCA_004298625.1. Taxonomy (GTDB): domain Bacteria; phylum Nitrospirota; class Thermodesulfovibrionia; order Thermodesulfovibrionales; family UBA1546; genus SCSY01. The sequence continues at coordinate 3,732 of SCSY01000184.1, forward strand.
CTTGTCATTGATGACGAGGCAGACCTCGTCGAACTTGTCTCGTATAATCTTACGAAAGAAGGCTTCTCTGTTGATTCTGCATACGACGGGGAAGGAGCCCTAAAAAAAATCAGGGCAAAAAAATACGACCTTGTCGTGCTCGACCTGATGCTTCCGGGATTAAACGGAATGGAGCTTTGCAGGATTATAAAGAACGATCCCAATACGGCCTCTTTGCCGATCATAATGCTGACCGCAAAGGGAGAAGAGGTTGATAAGGTCCTCGGCCTCGAGATGGGCGCGGACGATTACATCACAAAACCGTTCAGTCCGAGGGAGCTTATCGCAAGGGTAAAGGCAGTTCTGAGAAGAACAGAGGAGAAGCCCGCAGGTGAAAAGATAATACAGGCAGGGGACCTCAGGATAAACAAGGAAACCTACACCGTCACACTCAAAGGCGAGCCCATAAAATTAAGCGCCACTGAATTCAAGCTGCTTCTTTTCCTTGCCGAGAGAAAGGGCAGGGTATTCAGCCGCGAGCAGCTGCTCGATGCCGTATGGAGCAATGAGGCGTTTGTCGAGCCGAGGACAGTGGATGTTCACATAAGGAGACTGCGCACGCAGATAGAAAAAGACGCCGCGAAGCTCCGCTATATCAAGACCATGCGCGGCATAGGCTACTTCTTTGAAGGAGGGCAGTGAAAAGGGTTATTTTCCGCAAGATCCTCATATCGTATCTTATTATCATACCTCTATTTTTTATTGCGTTTGAGCTGTATGCGTCGAACGTTATCGCATTGATTATTGCAACGCTGGCAGCAATCTTTATAGGCTTTTTTCAAACGGAGAAGATCGCAAAATCCATAGAGGAGATCGCCGGATTTGCACGCGACGTTAAATCCGGGAATTTCAGGACGCGGTTTTTTCTTAAAGAAAAGGGCGAGATCGGAGAGCTCGCGGCGAATATTAATGATATGGCCCAGGAACTCAAGACGAGGCTTGACCAGAGCCACGAGGACAGGCACAGGATAGAAGAGATTCTGAGAAACATGTCCGACGGCCTCATGCTGATAAATACAAAGGGAAAGATAATGCTCTGTAACCCTGCCGTGAAAAAATTCTTCGGCATCAGTTCTGATGTTGAAGGAAAGCCGTTAATGGAGGCCCTGAGAAATGCCGAGTTGTCGGACCTGCTGAACGAGGCTGTAAAAAAAGAAGAGCCTGTTGCAAGGGAGATAGCAGTCGCCTATCCGAAAGAGCTTTATCTTATGACGACTGCGGTGCCGTTTTATTATCCGGTCGAGAGCGAAAAAATTTCAGGCACTATACTTTCGCTTCATGACATAACCCAGCTTAAGCAATTGGAAAACGTAAGGAAAGATTTCGTGGCAAATGTATCTCATGAGATAAAAACTCCTATAACAGCGATAAGGGGCTTTGCCGAGACATTGCTGGAGGGCGCGATTGACGATAGAGAAAATGCCCTGAAATTTCTGCGGACGATTAAGAACCATAGTGTCCGTCTGAATTCTCTGGTTGAGGACCTTCTCACGCTCTCGAGGATAGAGCTCGGCGATATAAAAATCGAACCCGCAAATATAAATCTCAACGATATTGTTGATACAGTCTTCACAACCCTGAGGGACAAGGCCGGACAAAAAGGCATTTACCTCAAAAAAGAAATTCCAAATGAGATCAGCATGATAACGGCAGACCGAAACCGTCTTATCCAGATACTCCTTAACCTTGTGGATAACGCAATAAAATTTACGGAAAAGGGAGGGATAAC
>SCSY01000185.1 GCA_004298625.1 Nitrospirota bacterium
CTCCGGAACACCGGGTTCCAGAGCAGCTTCGCCCTTGACTATTGCCTCATACATGCGCGTCCTTCCTGTAACATCATCGCTTTTGACGGTAAGGAATTCCTGAAGCGTGTGGGAGGCGCCATAAGCCTCCAGTGCCCAGACTTCCATCTCTCCAAGCCGCTGCCCGCCGAATTGCGCCTTTCCTCCCAGCGGCTGCTGTGTCACTAATGAATATGGACCTATTGAACGGGCATGCATCTTATCATCAACAAGGTGATGAAGCTTGAGCATATACGTATATCCAACGGTAACCGGCCTCTTGAACGGCTCGCCGGTCCTTCCGTCGCAAAGCGTTATCTGCCCGGTTGAAGGCAGTCCCGCTTTCTTAAGAAGCTCTTTTATCTCGCCTTCTTTTGCGCCCTCAAAGACAGGAGTTGCAGCATGGAGACCCAATGTCTTTGCAGCCCATCCGAGATGAGTTTCCAGCACCTGTCCTACGTTCATTCTCGAAGGAACCCCGAGCGGATTCAAAACTATATCCACAGGAGTTCCGTCAGGCAGATAGGGCATGTCCTCTTCAGGCAATACCATTGCCACAACGCCCTTGTTTCCATGCCTTCCCGCCATCTTGTCTCCAACCTGAATCTTGCGTTTCATCGCTATATAGACCTTAACAAGCTTGTTGACGCCGGGAGGAAGCTCATCGCCTCTCCTGACCCTCTCAACGCTCTCGTCATATCTCGCCTCAAGATAACGCACATACTGGTTGGCTTCATTATTCACGATATCTATCTTTTCTTTCACATCAAGGTCGGCTATCCTTATACTCATGAGATGTTCATTCTTAACTCTCTCTAATTGTTTGTCGGCAAGTTTTTTGCCCTTTTGACAGACAACCTCTTTTGTCCTGGAATCCTTCACGTCCTCAGTTACTTTCTGGTTGACAAGCAACCCTCTTATCTTGCGGAACTTGTCCTCCTTTACTATCCTGACTTCCTCTTCCAGGTCGCGCTGAAGCCTCAGGATGTCGTCTTCCTCTATGCTTTTTGCCCTGCCGTCTTTCTCAGCGCCTTTTCTCGAAAATACTCTCGCATCTACAACCGTCCCTTCTATGCCGGGCGGCACATAGAGACAACTTTCCTTAACGTCCTCGGCCTTCTCTCCGAATATGGCCCTGAGAAGTTTCTCCTCAGGCGTAAGCTGCGTCTCGCCTTTCGGCGTTACTTTCCCAACAAGAATATTTCCAGGGCTGACCTCTGCGCCGATCCTTATTATGCCGCTCGCGTCCAGGTCCTTAAGGGCCTCTTCCCCGACATTCGGTATATCCCTTGTAATCTCCTCCGGGCCGAGTTTTGTTTCCCTGGCCTCTATCTCAAATTCTTCTATATGCAGGGACGTAAAGACATCCTCTTTTACAAGCCTTTCGCTCATAAGGATTGCATCCTCAAAGTTATACCCGCCCCACGGCATAAAGGCAATAAGCACATTGCTGCCGAGCGCCAGTTCTCCTAAATCCGTACACGGGCCGTCTCCAAGAACACTGCCTTTTACAACTGCATCGCCGACGTTTACTATAGGCTTCTGATTTATGCAGGTGGCCTGGTTCGACCTCTGAAATTTTATAAGACTGTATATATCAACCCCGCCGCCGTCTTCCGTAGCCTTCACAACAATCCTTGAGGCGTCAACACTTTCCACTACGCCGGGTCTTTTAGCAATAACAAGAGCGCCTGAATCCCTTGCAGCCACATGCTCCATGCCGGTGCCTACAATAGGCGCCTGTGAACAAAGCAGGGGAACCGCCTGCCTCTGCATATTCGAGCCCATCAAGGCCCTGTTTGCGTCATCGTTTTCAAGGAAAGGAACCAGGGCAGCGGAAATACCCACAATCTGTTTTGGCGATACGTCCATATACTGCACTTCGTGCGGAGTCACCATCCTGAAGTCTCCGCCTACCCTTGCAGAAACAGTCTCGCCGACAAGATGTCCTTTCTTATCAACGAGCGAGGTCGCCTCGGCGATAATGAATTTCTCGCCGTCAATAGCTGAAAGAAATTCCACATCTTCTGTCAGCTTTCCAGCGGCAATCTTCCTGTAAGGGACCTCTATAAATCCAAAATCATTGACCCTTGCATAAGTTGCCAATGACGTTATTAATCCGATGTTCGGCCCCTCAGGAGTTTCTACGGGACATATCCTTCCGTAATGCGTAGGATGAACATCCCTGACCTCGAAGCCGGCCCTTTCTCTCGTCAGGCCGCCTGGCCCGAGGGCTGAAAGTCTTCTTTTATGCGTTATCTCAGACAATGGATTTGTCTGGTCCATAAACTGGCTAAGCTGGCTCGTGCCGAAAAACTCTTTTACAGCAGCCATAACAGGTTTTGCATTCACAAGATCATGCGGCATTGCTGTTTCGAGTTCTGCAAGGGACATCTTCTCTTTTATTGTGCGTTCCATCCTGACAAGTCCGATCCTGAACTGATTTTCAAGAAGCTCGCCGACACCCCTTATGCGTCTGTTGCCGAGATGGTCTATATCGTCAACCTCGCCCTTGCCTGTTCTTAACGCAAGCAGATAACGCACAATCTCTATAATATCCTTGTCGGTGAGAACCCTCTTATCGAGCGGCGCATCGAGTTCAAGTCTTTTGTTCAGCTTCAACCTGCCCACAGGCGAGAGGTCGTATCTCTTGGCATCAAAGAAAAGTCCGTTAAACAGCTCTTTAGCCGCATTAATCGTAGGAGGCTCGCCGGGTCTTAACTTCCTGTATATCTCAACAAGGGCCTCATCCTGTGTTTTTACTTTATCCGTTAAAAGTGTATCCCTCAGTGAGGAAAGGTAATGCACATTGTCTATGAATAAGAGAGAGAGGGAATCTATCTTTGCGGAAAGCAGTCTATTAAATATTTCTTCCGTTATCCCTTCATTTCCCTCAAGGATTACCTCGCCTGTATCCGGATCCACTATATCTTTAAGCGTAATCCTGCCTATGATGTCCTCTTTTGATATTGGTATTTCCTTTATATGAGAGGACTCCATCTTCTTTATGGCCCCTTTGGTTATCTTGCTGCCTGCCTTGACAATCAATTCTTTTGTCTGCGGAGCAATTATATTCTGGACCACTTTTATGCCTGCAAGAATATCGCTGACAACACGCGTAAAAGCAGTCCCCTTCAGCTTGATCGTCTCTACAGGATAAAATATTTTTAACAGGTCTTCATTGGCATAGCCCAGGGCCTTGAGCACTATGGTTGCGGGCAGCCTCTTTCTTCTGTCAATCCTGACATACAGGATATCCTTTATATCAAACTCGAAATCGAGCCATGAACCTCTCGAGGGTATTACGCGGGCTGAATACAAAATCCTTCCGCTTGCATGGGTCTTGCCCTTGTCGTGGCTGAAAAATACTCCCGGAGAACGATGAAGCTGGCTGACAATTACGCGTTCCGTGCCGTTAATGACAAAGGTTCCCGTGTCCGTCATTAACGGGATCTCCCCTATATATACCTCCTGCTCCCTGGACTCTTTCAGCCTCTTAGTCTTGTTTGCCTCAGGTTCATAAAGGTTGAGCCTTATCTTTATTTTAAGAGGAGCCGAGTATGTTACGCCCTTCTGCAAGCAGTCCCTGATGCCGAATTTAGGCTCCTTAACAGCATATCCGAGAAAATCAAGCGAAGCTGTCTCATTATAGTCTGAAATGGGGAAAACACTCATAAGCGCCGACTGAAGGCCGAGATCCTCCCTTTTATCTGCCGGGACATCTCTTTGCAGAAACAGATCATAAGAACTTCTCTGCATCTCTATCAGGTTCGGCACTTCCAGAAAGGAAGGAACCTTTCCAAAATTTAACCTTTCTCTAAGAACTCTTGCCATACGTCTCCCTCGCAGTGTAAGTAATTAGTGTCAGTGACCAGTATTTTATATCACACTGACCACTGACACTGACACTGAATTTATTTTATTTCTACTTTTGCTCCCTGCTCTTCGAGTTTAGCCTTTATGGAATCAGCTTCTTCCTTTGTAATGCCTGTCTTAACAGGCTTTGGAGCGCCGTCAACAAGGTCCTTTGCCTCTTTTAGACCCAGTCCGGTAAGTTCACGAACAACCTTTATAACCTGTATCTTCTTGTCGCCTGCCGCGGTCAGGATAACGTCAAAGCTCGTCTTCTCTTCCGCAGCTGCCGGAGCCGCTGCGCCCGGGGCTGCTGCAACAGCAACCGGAGCTGCTGCTGTGACTCCGTATCTTTCTTCAAACTCCTTAACAAACTTCGACATATCAAGAACCGTCATATTGTCGAAGTACTCAAATACTTGTTCCTTTGTAACAGACATTTATTTATCCTCCTGTTTATTTTTCAGTTTTCAGTGTCGGTGATTAGTGTCATATTTTTACCGACACTTACACTACGCACTTACACTTTTTTTAGTTTCCAATGCCTTCAAGGCATACCCAAAACTGCCGACTGTTGCAGACAATGCGCGCGCCATTTTGCTCAAAGGCGCCTGCAATACGCCTGCCAGAATGCCAAGAAGAACTTCTCGCGGTGGAAGCTCGGCTATTGACTTGATATCCTGGGCATTGCATAGCTTGCCTTCAATTACTCCGCCGCTAACCTTAAGCTTGTTATTCTTCTTAGAATACTCAAGGATTTTTTTTGCGACCAGCGCTGCGTCCATATATCCGATTGCAATGCCGATCGGACCCTTAAACATATCGCCGGCTGCCGAAACAGCTGTCTTCTCGGAAGCTGCTCTTGCCAGAGTATTTTTGATAACTTTGTATTCGATGTTTGCTCCGCGAAGACTCTTCCTGAGGTCAAAAAGCTCGGCAACAGTAAGTCCCTTATAGTCTGTAAAGACCACTGCGTTAGCCTTGTTGAACTTATCCTTAAGTTCTGCTATAAGGCGTGATTTTTCTTCCCTTTTCAGTTTACCCTCCTTTCCCAGAGACGGGGAAAGCGTCTCGGTAGGCCATCCCGATATATCGGGACGATTAAACTCAGTTTTCAGCGCCGGTGACAGTTATCAGTTTAATTACCGACACTATTCACCGACACTCATCACTGATTGTGCCTACTGTCTCTGACAATATTTTTTAAATTTAAAGTTTCTTATTTAGCTGCCGTTAAACTATTTACGTCAACTTTTACGCCTGGTCCCATAGTAGATGATACCGCTACTTTTTTAAGAAATTTCCCTTTGCTCGTAGGCGGCTTGGCTTTTACTATTGATTCGATTATCACCCTGGCGTTTTCTACAAGCTTATTCTTATCAAACGAGACCTTTCCTATCGGCACATGGATGACTCCGGCCTTTTCTGTCTTATACTCAACCTTTCCCGCCTTTATCTCTTTCACAGCCTTGCCCAGATCAAATGTAACCGTGCCGAGCTTGGGGTTAGGCATCAACCCTCTCGGGCCTAAAATCTTTCCGAGTTTTCCGACAAGACCCATTATGTCGGGCGTTGCAACTGCCTTATCAAAATCGAGCCAGCCCTGCTGTATCTTCTCGATAAGATCTTCGGCTCCGACATTATCTGCGCCGGCGTCCCTCGCTTCCTTCTCTTTCTCTCCCTTTGCAAATACAACCACCCTCACTTTCTTGCCTATGCCATGAGGAAGAACAATGGCGCCTCTAACCAACTGGTCTGTTTTTTTGGCGTCAATTCCCAGATTCACTGCCATGTCAACAGTCTCATCAAACTTCACAAAGGAAGATTCCTTTATGAGACCTATTGCATCATCGAGAGAGTATTCCTTTCCCTCCTCAACTTTTTCTTTAGCCGCTTTTATCTTCTTGCCCATCTTTCACCTCATTTAAGCTGTAAGCTGACAGCTATCAGCTAATAGTTTAATCTATTACATCCACTCCCATACTTCTTGCAGTGCCTTTTATAATCTCTACGGCCTTTTCAACGGAATGCGCGTTAAGGTCAATAAGCTTTGTCTGCGCTATCTCTCTGACCTGCACAGAAGTCAGCTTGCCGACCTTCTCCTTGTTAGGAACGCCTGATCCCTTAATTATCCCTGCTGCCTTTTTGATAAGCTCGGATGCAGGAGGCGTCTTGGTTATAAAGGTAAAAGACCTGTCAGAATATACAGACAGGACCACCGGGATTATTGTGTCGCCCAGCGCCTGAGTCTGAGCGTTAAACGCCTTGCAAAACTCCATTATATTAATGCCGTGCGGACCCAGCGCAGGCCCTACAGGCGGCGCCGGATTTGCCTTCCCTGCCGGTATCTGAAGTTTTACCTGTGCAGTTACTTCTTTCTTAGCCATTCAATCCTCCTCATTTTAGCTGTCAGCTAACAGCTATCAGCTAATAGCTATTTCTATGCTTTTTCCACCTGGAAAAAATTAAGTTCAACGGGCGTTTGTCTGCCGAATATGCTGACCATTACTTTAAGTCTTCCATGGTCCATGTCAACATCTTCGACATAACCGACAAAATTAGTAAATGGTCCATCCGTTATTCTCACAGTTTCATTTTTCTGATACTGGGTCTTGACCTGGAAGGCATGACCCTTCTCCATCTGCTGCAATATCACGTCAATCTCTTCCTGAGCCAATGCTACGGGATTTGAGCCTCCCACAAAACCTGTTACACGCGGAGTTTTTCTTATAAGATGCCAGGTCTCATCATCGAGTTCCATCTCGATAAGAATATATCCAGGATAAAATTTTTTATCGCTTTCCCTCTTCCCGCCGCCTCTGAGCTCAATTACGCGTTCAGTAGGAACCAGGATGTTGGATATTTTGTCCTTAAGGTCTTTCTTTTCGACCTTGTCCTCGATGGACTGCTTAACCTTCTCTTCAGAACCGGAATAAGTATGCACTACATACCATTTTGCCATTCTTTACCTCAATAACCCGCTTACAACTTTTGAAAGTCCACGGTCAATAATTCCTAAAAACACGGCTACCAAAAGAACCGTAATGATAACCACCCATGTAGAGCCTATAAGCTCATCCCTGTTCGGATAAACAACTTTTTTAGCCTCAATCTTCACTTCTTTAAAAAATTCTTTTATTTTTTCTATCATATCCCGTTGTCTCTTTTTTAATTTATTTTATGGCAGGCCAGGAGGGATTTGAACCCCCAACCCCCGGATTTGGAGTCCGACGCTCTGCCGTTAGAGCTACTGGCCTATACCTATGCCTTTGTCTCCTTATGCATCGTATGCTTCCTGCAATGTCTGCAGTATTTCTTCAACTGCAATTTCTCAGTCGTATTTTTCTTGTTCTTCATGCTCGAATAGTTTCTGTCCTTGCATTCAGTGCATTGAAAAAGAATTATCTCACGCATTCTCGTTCTCTCCGTTCATTCAGTTTTTAGTTTTTAGTTTTCAGTTTTTAGTCTGACAACCAACAACTGATAACTAACAACTGTTTTACGCTATAACCTCTGTAACAACTCCTGCGCCCACAGTGCGGCCGCCTTCTCTTATTGCAAATCTCAGTTCTTTTTCCATTGCTATCGGCGTTATCAGTTCCACTGTCAGGTTTGTATTGTCGCCGGGCATTATCATCTCGACTCCGTCCGGAAGT
>SCSY01000019.1 GCA_004298625.1 Nitrospirota bacterium
GCGCCGTTGCATCCAAAGCCTGTGTATATATCAGGAGAAAAAGACGGAATTACGGCTGAGATAGCGCTCCAGTATAATGACGGATACACAGAGAGCATATTTACCTTTGCAAACAATATAAATACAAAAGAAGGCGGGACACACCTTGTTGGATTTAAATCCGCCCTTACAAGAACGGCAAACACCTATGCGACCTCCTCAGGAGTTCTCAAAAACGGCAAGGACGCCGCCCTCTCAGGAGAGGATATAAGGGAGGGGCTTACAGCAGTTATCAGCGTTAAGCTCCCCAACCCCCAGTTTGAAGGCCAGACAAAGATGAAACTCGGCAACAGCGAAGCAAAAGGGATTGTTGAGTCAATAGTGAACGAGACACTCGGAGCCTATTTTGAGGAAAACCCTTCTGTTGCAAGGAAGGTGATAGAAAAAGCTGTTCAGGCTGCACGGGCCAGGGAAGCGGCAAGAAAAGCGAGGGAGCTTACAAGGAGAAAAGGAGCGCTTGAAGATACAGGGCTTCCAGGAAAACTGGCAGACTGTTCCGAAAAAGATGCTGCGCTGTCGGAGATATTCATTGTTGAAGGAGACTCTGCAGGAGGCTCCGCAAAACAAGGGCGTGACAGGCGCACACAGGCCATACTGCCCCTCAGGGGAAAGATTCTTAATGTTGAAAAGGCAAGGTTTGACAAGATGCTCGCCTCAGAAGAGATACGGATACTTATAACAGCGCTTGGGACCAGCATCGGCACAGAAGATTTTGATATAAACAAGACCCGTTATCACAAGATAATCCTCATGACAGACGCGGATGTTGACGGCGCGCATATAAGGACCCTGCTCCTTACATTCTTTTACAGGCAGATGCCGCAGATTATAGAGCAGGGATATCTTTACATTGCCCAGCCGCCGTTGTTTAAGGTGAAAAAAGGCAGGACAGAGAAATATATCCAGAATGAGGCAGAGATGCAGAACATGCTTTTTGAGCTTGCGGCAGATGACATCGAAATGTCCCTAAAGGGGCAGGTCGTAAAGGGCAAGGCATTGATTCCGCATTTAAAAAGGCTCTCGAAATTTGAGAGATTGATGGAATGGTTTAACAGGAGGAGAAAAGACCCTGATGTCCTGAAACTTATCTTAAAAGAAGGGATAAATAAAGAGATATTGAAGAGCAAAAAGGCAGTGGAAAAACTGTCGGCTCTTATACAGAAAGAAGTGCCTAATATCACTGCGGACGAAGTGAATTCCGACGAGGAACATCAGGCATACAGCGTTGAGATTAGAAGGCATAACAGCAAAATCCTTGTAGACACAAATTTCCTGTCGTCTCCTGAATTCAAGGAGTTGGAAAATCATTACAGCATTATAAAAGACCTCGGAGAGCCGCCATATAAGGCTGAGACAAAAGAAGGCTTAAGGGAAATGAACTCAAGCACAGAACTTTTAGATTGTGTTCTCGGTGTGGCTAAGAAAGGGCTTACGATCCAGAGATATAAGGGGCTGGGAGAGATGAACCCGCAGCAGTTGTGGGAGACGACGATGGATTCTGAAAAAAGAACACTCCTACAGGTCACAATAGAGGACACGGTCCAGGCCGATGAGATATTCACCATTCTCATGGGAGATCAGGTTGAGCCGAGAAAGGACTTTATTACCAAACATGCTTTAGAGGCGAGGAATATAGATATATAATATTTGTTGCGGTGCCCATAAATCTTAATAATCTTTTCACTGCTCCCCTTCTCCGCCCATTCGAACGCAATCTTCTTCACAGAATCTTCCTTTTGTTATTTACAGTATCTTAAGGAATCTGACGCTATCATGTCAAGGTAAAATTACCCAAATTTATGAGTTGGAGCTGTCATAGATAGATGGAACACCGATTACGTATACGCTGATTTGTCGCCTATATCGTAATGTAGGGGCATGGATACCTTCCTGAGGGTGAAAAAAAGAAGCATGGCTGCTATTAACATAAGACCATAGGAAGAGCCTTTAATTGGCATACTGCCGATGGATAATAATAAAAGGTAAAACGGCATTATCATCGCAAGGAGATAGCCCTCCATCAGCTTGAAGCAGAATGCCTCTTTTGCAGTTATAAAACCAAGACAAAGTGAAAGCGGAATAAGAAGCATCGGGCCGTAAGGTTTATTAATCAAAACCCCCAAAACATTCCCGCGTCCAACAGCAAAAAGTATTATAAGACAGGCTAAGGAGACAAAATATAACTTTATTAATCCCTTTTTAAATTTGCTTATATAAAGATGTATAAAAAATACGCTCATGCCGACAGATATATAAAGACCAAAAAGCAAGATATTGACTTTTGTGCTTAATGATGCGCTGTCCTGATTCTGCGAGGAAGTGAACAGCATATAGGCAGCAATTGAAATTATTATTGCTGAAAGCACAATGCCGAGCCTGTAAAGCACAACAGTAACCTTATCTTCTTTGGTCAACGGCTGGAAAAAATCTTTTTCGCCCATAGTCGGTTACTATAATAACAAAACGCGGGCATTTATGGAAATCGTCTATCCTCTTAGCAAGATTTCCATTATCTTTTTGGCATATTTGCTGCCGGTTGCGCTGTCGGTCACAATCTCTATCTCAGAGGGGTGGGTCACCCCAAGACCAAGCTCAACTGCACGAGCAATCTGCTCCTGCTCAAATATCTTTGTTTCCATTATAGCCGGATTGCTTCCGAGTTCTTTTAAAATAGCCAACCCTATTGCATCAATGGCAATCCTGTCAGTGCCTGCGAGAATCACATCCGCCCTTTTTTTAATCCCTTTTGCAGGCCCATCATCAATAAAGGCTTCTATCCCATCAAGGAGTATAAGAGAAGGGGTGTAAGCCTGATTTATTTCAGCTATCATTTTTCTCATTAGCGGCGATGCGTGAAGCTCTGCCATATTTTTTTTGTTGGTTATGCCGACAGAAAGCTTAAGAGACATTGTGAAAACACCTCCATATCCATGGGTCTTCAGGCAGCATGTGGTAACAATGCATTTTGAGTCAATCACCGGCTTTGCCACGTCAAAACCATTACGCCAATGGCTTTTTTCGGGTTTTATCTTAATCCAGTCGGATGCGGGAAGCTCTTCAAAGTTAATCAGGCCGACGTCAAATATCCTGCATATATCATAAATGCCCTTTTCTTTTAAAACATTTGATGTTTTGGGCGGCCCGCTTCTTTCCCCGATCGTGATGGTTTTAGCCCCCATTTTTCTTAGGCTGAGGATTAAATTAATAAGAGTATCATTGTGAGTCGAGCCTGGAAACGGATCTGCTGTATTGAAATTCGGCTTTAGAAGCACATTCTTTCCGCGAACCGGATTTATCTTGAGCAAATCTATGGCTCGTTTAATTCCGGAGTCTCTGTCAGATGTCTTTACCATGGAGACAATTGCTTTTTTTTGCAAAATATCACCCTTAAGCCTGGAAGTAAAGTCTTCTCCGCTTTTTGTTGCCGCAGTCAAAATGCTGCCTGCGGCAGCTATCATAAATTCTCTTCTATTTATCATATAATAATCGCGAGCGGGGCATATCCGCAAATTGTTCCACGTGGAACAATTAGAAGGTATGAAATACTCCGATGCCGAAGGTGACAGGTATGCGGCGACTCCGCCCCTCTTCAAACAAATATAGCTCTTTGCTTCTGATCAGGGGATATGGATATTGCGCC
>SCSY01000186.1 GCA_004298625.1 Nitrospirota bacterium
GGAGCGACGCTGATAACGAGACAGCTTCTTCATATATTCTGGGTGCGACTTATCGTCTGAATGAAAAGACTATGCTCAAGGGTTCTGTTGATAGAAAGATTCAGTTTCCATCCATAAGACAACTTTATGATCCGGATGCAGGCAACCCAGGCCTGAAGCCTGAGCGCGCCCTGGAATATGAACTGGGTGTTGTGCAGGATCTCCCCATGAATACAACCGGTTCTGCAACCGGGTTTATTAATGACGCAAAGAACTTTATTGAGAAGGACGACGCGTTAAACCTGTTCAGAAATTTCGAACATTACTATTTTAAGGGGATCGAGCTTACCCTTGAAAACAAGGCTATAAAAGATCTCACCTTAAAGGCTATGTATTCCTATCTTTACAGCAAGGATAAATCTGCGGGCAGCGCCTTGGATGAGCTTCAATACAGGCCGGGGAACAAATTTACGATTGAAGGAACATACAGCCTTGAATCGGGATTTACAGCCTATGCCTCTATGTTGTATGTTGCCCATCAGTATTTTTATAGTAATGACACCGCCGTTCCCCTTCAAAAGAAAGAGTTGAATAATTTTACATTGGTAAATATGAAGGTCGGTCAGGCGGTCTTGAAAAATAAACTTGAGGTTTACCTCGGGGTAAACAATCTGATGGACGAAAATTATGAGCAGAGCTATGGGCTTCCGCAACCCGGCAGGACCGTTTATGGGGGCGTAATAGCTCGGTTTTAAGAAAAAAAAATGAATGCAGTCCTTAAGCTAGAAAATTACAGTTATGCATATCCGGGAAACGATGATTTTACCTTAAAAGATATCAATCTGGAAATCAGCGCGGGTCAATGCCTGTGCCTGACCGGTGATACGGGCTCAGGCAAGACCACGCTTGTTCTGGCTATAAAGGGCCTGCTTACCCCCGGTAATGAAAAAGGGGAGATCATATTCAGCCCCGGCGCTTATGAGCGCAGACATATCGCCGTTCTACTTCAAAACCCCGAGACCCAGGTCCTTATGGCAACCGTCGGGGAAGAGGTCGCATTCGGCCTTCACAACAGGGGCGTGGATGAAGGTCTGATACCGGAAAAAGTCAAAACTGCACTTGATGCGGTGGGCCTTGACTATCCTTTGGATTTCAGCACTGAAAAGCTCTCGGCAGGCAATAAATACCGTTTGATCCTCGCCTCTCTTTTAGCGATGTCTCCTGAACTCATGATTATAGACGAGCCTATAGCTCAGCTCGATCAGGCAGGCCATGAAAAACTTATTTCCATAATACAAAAGCTTAAATCCGACGGCGTTTCATTTTTCATTTGTGAGCATCATCCCGAATATTTGTCGAAAATTGTTGACTCCTACTGGTATCTTTCCAAAGGAAAGATAATGCCGTCCGAAGCTTATAAAAAAGATACCCGGTTCGAGTGGCCGCAACCCCTTGAAAATCCATGTCACAGTTCTCCTGCTATAGATGAAAATAAAATTATCGTTAAGGCAAGAGATGTTTCTACAGGTGATAATAACGTGTATATATGGGAAGACGCGTCGTTTATCCTGAAAAAAGGAGACCGCTGTTTTGTATGCGGACCGAACGGTGAAGGAAAGAGTGTCCTCCTTCGATGCATGACAGGGTTCTTAAAACCTGTGGCAGGCGAAATGCTTATCTTCGGAGAAAGGCCGGTTCCAAAGGATCTTAGAGGTAGGGTCGGATATCTTACCCAGAATCCGCCCAAACAGCTCTTTGAAACCAGCGTTTTTGAAGAGGTCTCCTTTCCGTTGAAACGCCTCCAAAAAGAAAGGCATGAAATCAGAGCCAGGGTTGATGAGATCCTTGCACTGTGCGGTATCAGCGAACTGGCAAATTCCTCGCCCCATAAACTCAGTTATGGTCAGAAACACCTGGTGGCCCTTGCCTCGATACTTGCGCCTGGCCCTGAACTCTTGCTCTTGGATGATCCTTTTGCAGGGCTTGACAGGATAAGAACAGAATCAATCCTGAGACTTTTGTCCGATTTAAGCAGACAGAAAAAGATGACACTTGTATGGACCTCACACCATCCCGCGGCTTTACCTGACATTGCAGATGTTACTTTGTATGTAAAAGGAGGAAAAATTGTTCCGCTATATACAAAATCAAACATCTGCTGACTCTCCTTTAATTCATGATGCTGCATCGACTAAACGGGCCGTTATAAATATTCCTCCGGTTATCAGACTTTTAGTGTGTTGCACTCTTTCAATAACGGCTTTCGGCACGAGAACTTCCTTTAGTCTTGCAGGTCTTACTGTAATCAATATTGTCCTGGCTTTAGTATTAAGGGCAGGAGTATTTCCTATCATAATAGAAAGCCTAAAGATTTTTATCAAGCAGACTGTCTTGATAGTACTCCTCTATCTTATTCGTTATGGACTCAAAGGACTTGAAAACGGAATGCTCGTGTCATGGCAGCTTTTTCTGGCCTATCTGCCGGGTATTATCTTTATA
>SCSY01000187.1 GCA_004298625.1 Nitrospirota bacterium
TCCCTCTTACGCAGAACCGACAGAAACCAGTTTATCTTTGCAGGTGTTTTAAGGGTGAACATAAGATAGCTTTCAGCTATAAGCCGTCAGCCTTAAGCCTCAGGGATATTTGCTGATTGCTGAGGGCCGGGCGCTTCATCATTTAATTTTTAACTTTAAATCTTGAATTTTCTTCTCTACCCTTTCTTTAAGTCCTTCTTCTTTTTCATGGAACTCGAGCGCCTTCTCCCATGCGCCGAGCGCATCTCTAAAAGCTCCCTTAGAAAAATATGCGTCTCCAAGATGTTCATGGATAACGGGATCGTCTTTTATCAGGGTCAGCGCCTTTTTGAGAGTTTCTATCGCCTCATCGTATCGCCCCATCTTGAAATAGACCCACCCCAGGCTGTCAACTATATAGCCGCTGTCGGGTTTTAATTCGAGAGACCTTTTTATAAGAGACAATGCCTCTTTCAGGTTTATGCCTTTATCGGCATAACTGTAACCGAGATAATTAAGCGCATCAGCGTGTTCCGGATTTAGCTCGATTGCGCGTTTCAGGTATTTGATCATATCGTCAAAGCGCCCTGTCTTTTCATATATCGTTGACATATTAAAATTCAGTTCAGCGTCATCAGGGAAAAGCCCCAGCGCTTCCAGGAATACGGCCTCGGTCTTCTTATAGTCCTTCAGCTGCATGTAGCTCAACCCCAGGTATATATATATTTCCGACTTGCCCTTCTCAAAACTTAATATCTCTTCATATACCTTTGCCGCCTCATTATGCAGCCCGTCCTTTGAATAAATAAATCCGATATGGAGAAATGCATTTATATGCTTCGGGTCCAGCGCTATTATCTTTTTGAACTCTTCCAGCGCCTCTTTGCGCCTGTCCATGTCTTCAAGGGTAACAGCCAGATAATATCTTGCAGGTATATCCGTCGGTTTGGACTCAATGACCATCCTGAACTCTTCTAATGCCCTCTCATACTGCTTGTTTTCAATATAGAGGAACCCCAGTCTCCTGTGCACATCTGCATCGGCAGGTTCCTGAAGGCTCATCTTCCTGAGCTGTTCTATAGCCTTATCAACTGTTTTTTCTTTGAGATAGATCTGCGTAAGCCGCTCCAGCGCAATGGTATTATGAGGATTGATCTCCGTGCTCAGCCTGTAGTATTCCTCGGCCTGCTTCAGGTCTTCTTTTATTTCGCTTATTATTCCAAGGTTAACGTAAGCCGAATCAAAATTAGGCTTTAGCTCAACCGCCCTCTTAAAATATTCCGCAGCTTTATCATAAGCCTCCATATCTATATTTATAAGGCCGAGGTAATATAACCCCATGACATTGCCGGAATCTATCTTAAGCAGAGACTCAAGGACATCCATTGCTTCGTCATTCCTGTGGTTCGCGGCATACAAAATAGCCAGATAGAGATATGCATCATCCTGCGCCGGAGCCAGTTTTATAACCTTCTCAAAAATTTTTATGGCCCTGTCGGTATTTTTCTGGCTGTTATACAATTCACCGAGCAGCATAAGGGCGGGGACGTAATCGGGATCCGTCTTCAAAGTCTCTTCTACCATTATAACAGCGGCTGAAACCTTACCCATTCTCAACAGCATGGAACTCATCTGAGTCCTGATATAGGAAGACGCCGGGTCCGATTTTAGAACGTATGAATAGTATTTTAATGCATCTTCCCACCTGCCGGAAATCTCCGCCTCATAACCAAGCATATAGTTTAAATAGGCCTCTTTAGGAAGCTCGGGTCTTTCGGGACGGGTCTTTATACGCTCCGGCACGCATGAAAAAAAAGATAAAACCAGCATCAGCAAGAGGATTTTTTTGGACATGGAGTTATTATGACACAGAAGCAAATGGCGGTCAAACAAAGAACCAAAGCAGAGAAATTTAATACACTTCCTGCTCCGGAAGTTTTTTGGGGCGACTAAGAACTTAAGAGGGCTGAAAAGAGGATATTGCTGTCAATTACCAGTTTCATCAATAAATCTCTGCTTATTCTCCTTCCACCATTTTGCTTTAATTTTCTCTGAGAGCTTCAATATCTCCTCTGTGGCAGCCTTGCTTTTCTTTGCAATCTTAACAGCGGACAGAAAAGACAGAATATCCTCATCAACCTTTCCTACTGCAAATTCCAGCAATACTTTGTTGCCCTTTAAAACAGCCTGCATGATACCCCTCCTTTCAACTGTGATTTTATCCTATTATACCAGTATTAGAGAGAAATTCTTCAACCTGTTATAGGCGTTAAAAATATTTCAATACCCTTCCTGAGCCGGAAGTTTTTGGGGCAGATATATGATGTTTTTGTTGAAATGAAGGGGGGA
>SCSY01000391.1 GCA_004298625.1 Nitrospirota bacterium
TCCGCGCTTCACCGAACTCAAGGACGAGCACGAGAAGCCCTTGTTCCCGGCTGCGGCTGAGTTCCATACCATCCGTATCATGCCGCCCGCCGGCATGCATTACACCACCGATCTGTTGCGCAAGATGTGCGACGTGTGGGAAAAGCATGGCTCCGGCCTGATTGCGCTGCATGGTCAATCCGGCGACATCATGTTCCAGGGCGCGACCACTGCCAACGTTCAAGTCGCTTTCGACGAACTCAATGAAATGGGCTTCGATCTGGGTGGCGCCGGTCCTGCCGTGCGCACCTCGATGTCTTGCGTGGGCGCCGCGCGTTGCGAGCAATCGTGCTTTGACGAAGCGCGCGCGATGCGTTCCATGGTGAACAAATTCCTGGACGACATGCACCGCCCGGCGCTGCCGTACAAATTCAAGTTCAAGTTCTCCGGCTGCTCGAACGACTGCGTGAATTCCATTCAACGCGCGGACATGGCGGTGATCGGCACGTGGCGCGACAGCATCCAGACCGACGACGCGCTGGGCAAGAAGTGGTTCGCCAAGCACGGCATGGACCAACTGGTCAACGACGTGATCACGCGCTGCCCGACCAAGGCGCTGGCGCTCAAGGACACCGCCAAGGTTTCCAAGGCCGAAGGCATTTCCAGCGTTGCGCTGAATGACAGCCAATCGCTCGAAATCAGCAACCACGACTGCGTGCGCTGCATGCACTGCATCAACGTGATGACCGGCGCATTGGCTCCCGGCAAGGACAAGGGCGTCACCGTGCTGATGGGCGGCAAGCGTACTCTGAAGATCGGCGACCTGATGGGCACCGTGGTGGTGCCGTTCATGAAGCTGGAGTCGGATGAGGACTTCGAAAAGCTGGAAGAGCTGGGTCAAAACGCCATCGACTTCTTCGCCGAGAACGCGCTGGAGCACGAGCGTACCGGCGAGATGATAGACCGCATCGGCCTGGTCAATTTCCTGGAAGGCGTAGGCCTCGAAATCGATCCGAGCATGATCCTCCATCCGCGCACCAACCCCTACGTTCGCATGGACGGCTGGGATGAGGAAGTGGAAAAGGCGAACGAACGTAAAGCCAAGGCGGCCTGATAGCGTCGTAGGCTAGGCAGAGAACCAACTAAACGAGTTTGGAGAATTAACGATGAGTGAAATGCGCGAACCCATTGAGAGCGGCGTACCGGATCATGTGCAGTATCTGCATCCGCTGATGAAGAAGAACTACGGCAACTGGAAATACCATGATCGGCCACGTCCCGGCGTGCTGCATCATGTGGCGAAAAACGGCGACGAAATCTGGACCGTGCGCGCCGGCACCGCGCGCCAGATGGACCATTACACCATACGCCAGCTGTGCGACATCGCCGACAACTTCGCCG
>SCSY01000188.1 GCA_004298625.1 Nitrospirota bacterium
TTAGGGGTTGGGGGTCAGGGGTTAGTGTCAGAGCGTCAAAGTCTCAATGACCCTGACACTAATTCGTCATTTGTCACTTGTCAACCGGCGCTCGAACATGCTGGCGTAATTATCGGTTCAAGCAGGGGAGGGATAACAACCATAGAAAACAGCTTAAACCGTTCAAACGGTTCAAACCGTTTAAGACTGTCCCCTTATTTTATGCCGTCAACAGGCATAGGCATGGCTGCATCTTATACAGCTCAGAAAATGGGAATAAAGGGCTACTGCCTTGGCATATCGAATGCCTGCGCATCCGGCACAAATGCAATAGGCGAGGCATACAGATTAATAAAGTCAGGTTATTCAGGACCTGTTCTTGCAGGAGGAGCAGAGGCTCCGGTATGCAGATTATGCATTGAAGGTTATGGAGCGACAGGCGCATTATCAAAAATTTCAGATTCCTCAGCGAGCAGGCCGTTTGATAAAACAAGGGATGGCTTTGTTCTTTCGGAGGGGGCTTGTGTCCTTGTCCTTGAAGATTACGAGGCGGCATTGAAGAGAGGCGCAAGGATTTACGGCGAGATTATCGGCTACGGAAATACAACAGATGCATTTCATCAGACGAGGCCTAATTCCGAGGGTGAGGCAGGGGCAATAAGCGCGGCAATAAAGGAAGCGGGCATAAACATTAATGACATTGATTATATTAGCGCGCACGCTACCTCAACTCCGATGGGAGACAAGGCGGAAACAGAGGCAATTGAACGTGTTTTTGGAAAAGGGTCCTATGAGATTCCGGTGAGTTCGATGAAGTCCATGAGCGGGCATATGCTTTCTGCATCAGGTGCTTTTGAGGCAGCAGTTACATTAATGAGCATGAAAGAAGGGATTATTACCCCTACCTTAAATCTGAAGGAAAAAGATACTGAGTGCGATCTGAATTATGTTACTGAAATTAAAAAAACCGAAATTAAAACTGCTGTTTCCAATTCTTTTGGTTTCGGCGGAGTTAATGCGGCGCTGGCGCTTAGAAGGATATAACGCAAAACTCAGAGGCCGGAAAGAGCATTTTTCTTGACAAGCCGTTGCCTGAAATTATAAAATTTTAATGCCCATTTTGGACAAGCTCTTCAAAGTTTTTTAGCGCAGAGAGGCCGAAATATTCAGGATGGCTGAAAAATGATCTTTTTACCAATGAATATAGCATTTTTTTCAATTTTTCTGCTTTTGCTTGCTGCGGCATTGGCTTTTTTATTTAACCGCAACCAGAAATTTTTGATTGGCGTCTGTTTTTCCATGACAACAATTGCTTCGCTCCTTATGGTTGCGGCCGGGGGCTGGGCCGTGGGGAAAGGCATTACCAATCAGGTTATCCTGCCCATGGGCCTTCCTGACCTCCTGTTTCATCTCAGGCTGGACCCGTTGTCGGGTTTTTTTCTTACGGTCATCGGATTGCTATCGTTTTTTGTCTCGATATACTCTCTCGGTTATGTAAAAGGATTTTTGGGACACAGGTCGGTGACGAGCCTTATTATATTTTATTGCCTGTTTCTTGCCGGGATGTTTATGGTGGTCCTCGCAGACGATGCGCTTTTTTTCCTTATCTCGTGGGAGGTGATGGCTGCGGCATCATATTTTCTGGTGATGTTTGAGGATGAAAAGATCGAAAACAGGAGGGCGGCCTTTCTTTATATTATAGTCGCCCACGTCGGAGCTATCGCAATACTTCTGTCATTCGGTGTTATGGCGGGACTTGCCACAGGATTTCAGGGTTTTAGCGGCTATACATTTGATGCAATGCGGGCTACTAACTTTCCATTGGGATGGGCAACCGCAGCTTTTTTACTTGCATTTTTCGGTTTTGCCGCAAAGGCAGGCGTTATCCCATTGCACGTCTGGCTGCCTGAGGCTCATCCTGTTGCGCCGTCAAACGTTTCTGCCTTAATGAGCGGCGTCATGTTAAAGACGGCGATATACGGAATAGTCAGGGTAACTTTTGATTTGATTGGCGTCTTTCCGTGGTGGTGGGGAGCGATTGTTTTAATATTCGGCCTTGTATCGGCAGTAATGGGAGTTCTTTATGCCCTTATGCAGCACGATTTAAAGAGACTTCTTGCATATCACTCTGTCGAGAATATCGGCATTATACTTATCGGCATCGGGCTCGCGATGATTTTCACTTCATATCAGATGCCTTTGCTTGCTGCGCTTGCCCTTACAGCAGGACTTTTTCATACGATGAACCATGCAATGTTCAAGGGGCTTCTTTTTATGGGCGCGGGAGCTGTCCTTCATGCAACGCGCGAGCGCAATATGGAAGAGATGGGCGGCCTTATTCACAAGATGCCGTGGACTGCTGCTTTTTTTCTTATCGGATGCATTTCCATCTCGGCGCTGCCGCCGTTTAACGGATTCGTGTCGGAGTGGCTTACCTTTCAGGCGTTTCTGCTTTCGCCTTCTTTGCCGAGCCCGCTTTTGAATCTGCTGATTCCGATGGGCGCTGCGCTCCTTGCTCTGACAGGCGCTCTGGCTGCCGCATGTTTTGTAAAGGCCTTCGGTGTCACTTTTTTAGGCCATTGGCGCGGTCCTCATAAACCTGATGTCCACGAGGCAGGCTGGACGATGCGCATAGGAATGATGCTTAGCGCGCTCACATGCCTTGCTCTTGGGGTTTTGCCCACCGTGTTCATAGACTGGATGGATGTATTATCCGAACAGCTTGTGGGCGCAAAGATTGCTACTTCGGCAACAGGCATCGGGTGGATGTGGCTTACTCCAATTGCACACGAGCGGGCGGCATATTCAGGCCCTATAGTTTTTGCAGGCATAATGGCAATAGTGGTCATAGCATATATTCTGCTTCATGCGAGGCCCGCAGCCATAAAAAGGGTGCCGATATGGGATTGCGGCTTTGAAAAGATAACGCAGAGGATGCAATACAATGCTACATCTTTTTCTATGCCGATACGCAGGATATTCGGATTTCTTTTCAGTATAAAAGAACAGGTGAGGCTTGTCTCACAGTATGGACATAGGGCTTTTCCTAAGAAATTGCATTATCATCTCCGCATAAGAGACCTTTTCTGGGGATGGCTTTATAAGCCGGTTGTTGACGCAAGCTTCTGGATATCGCGAAAGGTCGGCAGGCTTCAGCAGGGAAAAATACATGTTTACCTTATATATTCTTTCGTAACTATTATAGTGCTGCTGGTGTTTCTGAGATGATACTCTATCCGTTCATAATTGAAGTCTTTCAGATACTTCTTGTTCTTGCCGTGGCGCCTGCATTTGCGGGTTGGGTAAAGGCGCTGAAATGCTGGTCTCAGGGACGCACGTCTCCGGGACTTTTTCAGCCTTATAGGGACATCATAAAGCTTTTTTCAAAAGATGTAGTGCTTGCCGAGAATGCGTCATGGATATTCCGTTTTACGCCTTATCTTGTTTTTGGGGTTTCTGTTCTTGCCGGAGGGATTGTGCCTATGTTGTCGGTGGACCTGCCTCTCGCTGCAACGGCAGACGTAATTGCATTAGTCGCGCTTTTTGCCATCGCAAGATTTTTTACTGCCCTTGCAGGAATGGACATTGGCACGGCATTCGGAGGCATGGGTTCAAGCCGCGAGATGACGATCGCATCCCTGGCCGAGCCTGCAATGCTTATGGCTATATTCACTGTGTCATTGGCGAGCAAGTCTACGTCCCTGTCCCAGATGGTGCAGGTGATTTACAGCGGCCAGTCTGTCCTCAGGCCTTCCGTTGCATTTGCGCTGCTTGCGTTTATCCTTATTGCGCTCGCCGAGACCGGAAGGATACCCGTTGACAATCCCGCAACCCATCTTGAACTTACGATGATACACGAGGCGATGATACTCGAATATTCAGGGAGGCATTTGGCCCTTATCGAATGGGCCGGGATGATGAAGCTGTTTCTTTTTGTGATGCTGGGGATAGCTGTCTTTGCGCCTTGGGGCATCGCGGCATCCGGCGACCTTACAGCAATACCTGCGGCAGTTCTGTTTATGATATTGAAGCTTGCAATAGTGGGAGCCGGCCTTGTATTAATAGAAACAGGTCTCGCAAAGATGAGGCTTTTCAGGCTGACCGAATTTCTCGGGTCTGCCTTTTTACTGGCAACGCTCGGCATGTTGTCTTACTTTATCCTGGAGTGATATGAATACAAGTCTTGCGGCAAACATAAACAGTTTTCTTGCTGCGATGGTGCTACTTACGGCCTTCGGCATGCTTGTTCAAAGAAGGATGTACGGCCTGATACACCTGTTCGCATGGCAGGGTTTTTTTCTTTCCATAAGCACGGCAATAGTCGGTTTTGTGGCCGGGGCGCACCATCTTTATATATCTTCCATCCTAACGTTGTCTTTGAAGGTTATTCTTTTGCCCTATATCCTTCATATCCTCATACAGCGTTTGAAAATTCATAAAGAGGTGGAAACTATTGTAAATGTTCCCATGACAATGATGATAGGCATAGCCCTTGTTATTTTCTCGTATCACCTGACCGCGCCTGTCAGGGAGCTGTCAACTCTTATGACCAGGTCCACGCTTGCAGTGGCGCTCGCTACGGTTCTGCTTGGACTTCTGATGATGATAACAAGGAGACATGCAGTTACCCAGATAATCGGGTTTCTTGCAATGGAAAACGGCCTTTTCTTTGCGGCCACGAGCGCGACTTACGGCATGCCGCTTGTTGTGGAACTCGGCGTTGCGCTCGACATACTGATTGCGGCATTCATATTCGGGATATTCTTTTTCCATATTCATACCACTTTTGACAGCCTGGATGTAGATCAGATGGCAAGATTGAAAGAGGAGGACTGAGGATGCCGCTGCTGATTTTGTTGAGTGTGCCTTTGTTTGCGTCTTTGGTTCTTGCATTTATCGGCGACAGGAAGTATGCGCCTGAAATAAATATTTTTGGTTCGGCGGCTACCTTTGCCGCAGGGGTTAGTCTTGCATTAGACGTCTATGCTAACGGCCCTATGCTTGCCGGGGGGAAATTTTTCTTTGTTGATGCGTTCAACGTATATCTGGCTGTTTTAACTTCATTTGTCTCTATGACCACTGCCATCTTCAGCAGGAGATATATGAGGAAGGAAAGGGAGCACGGCCGCGTAGGACCCATCAGGATGCGTTTTTATCATGCGATGTTCCAGTTGTTTATTTTTGCAATGCTGCTTTGTCTTCTGACGAATAATGTTGGTGTTCTATGGATAGCAATGGAACTCGCCACATTGTCTACAGTGCTGCTCGTCTCTTTATATCGCACGCCTTCGGCAATAGAGGCTGCATGGAAATATTTTATACTCTGCGGTGTCGGCATCGCCCTTGCGCTTTTCGGCACTGTGCTGCTTTATTTTGCCGCAGAAAAAGTTCTTGGCGAGGGAGGCGAGGCATTGCTTTGGACCAATCTCAGTCAGGTAAGCGGCAAACTCGAACCAACCGTGCTGTCACTTGCGTTTGTATTTTTGATGGTCGGTTACGGCACTAAGGTGGGGCTTGTGCCTGTCCATAACTGGCTTCCGGATGCTCACAGCGAAGGCCCTACGCCTATTTCCGCGGTGCTTTCCGGACTTCTTCTGAATGTCGCGCTTTATGCGCTTGTGAGGTGCAAGGTGCTTGTTGACGGCTCAACAGGAACACATCACGCCGGCGACATAATGATGGGTTTCGGGCTTCTTTCGATTATCGTTGCTGCTTTTTCCCTGCTCAGGCAAAAGGATATAAAACGCATGTTTGCATACTCATCTATCGAGCACATGGGAATCGCGACCTTTGCATTTGGTCTTGGAGGCCCGATTGCAACTTTCGGCGCTCTGCTTCATATGCTTGTCCACAGCCTTACAAAATCATCCATATTTTTTACAGTCGGTCATGCCTCGCAGATGCACTCTACACAGGAGATGGACAGGATAAAGGGGCTTATCAGGGGAAATCCATTAGTAGGGTGGGGGTTGATGTTCGGGGTGATGGCGATTGTAGGCATGCCGCCTTTTGGAGTTTTTACGAGCGAGTTTTTGATTCTTACTGCGACAATAAAAGATGCGCCTTTTTTAACGCCCTTTCTTTTGCTTGGTTTTGGAGTTGCATTTGCAGCGTTGTTCAGGAGGGTGCAGCCTATGGTAACAGGGCCTGCGCCTTCATATCAGCGTCCGATTAAGGCAGCTCACATTCCGGTGATATTCCACATGGCGCTGGTTCTTGCCATCGGAATTTATATGCCTGATTTTCTTAACCAGTGGTTTCACAGGGCCGTGGAGTTATTAAAATGAATGAGTTGCGTGAAATAAATAAGTTAAGAGATATCATAGCCGCATTATTTGGTTCTGATGCAAAAAAAGAAGAGGGTCAATACCCGCTTTCCGTATTGACATATATTCTGCCGAGAGAAAAATTTGCCGACGCAGCCAGGGCATTAAAAAAGGCTTATGCCCTGCTTGCCGCTGAGTGGGCTACGGATGAGACGTCTTTCGGAAGGGGATTCGGCATATTTGCATGCTACAGAAAAGGCAGCGAGTATCTGATCGTTAAAGTCAATGTTCCTCTCGAAGACCCCACTTTCCCGAGCCTCTCAAAGCATTTTGTGCCTGCCTACAGGTTTGAGCGGCAGATACAAAGCCTGATGGGTATAACTCCGGTTGGAAATCCTGATGCAAGGCCCTGGATAAAATTTGAAGACTGGCCTCAGGACGCATGGCCTCTCAGAAAAGCCTTTAATGCGTCTAAACCATTGCCGAGGGTTGAGGGTGAATATAAATGGGTTAAGGCAGAGGGCGAGGGAGTATATGAGATACCTGTCGGGCCTGTTCACGCCGGGATTATCGAGCCCGGTCATTTCCGTTTTCAGGCGGTTGGAGAGGATATAATAAATCTTGAAGAACGGCTCGGATATGTCCACAAAGGGATTGAAAAGAAGTTCGAGTCTATGTCATGGGAAAATGGAGCAAGGCTTGCGGGAAGGGTGTCAGGTGATACGACTGTTGCCCACAGCATTGCTTATTGCATGGCGCTGGAGGCTATGACAGGATGCAAGCTGCCTGAAAGGGCGCACTGGCTTCGCGCGATTTTTCTTGAAAGGGAACGCATAGCAAACCATCTGGGTGACATAGGCGCAATTTGCAATGACGCTGCATTTTCATTCATGCTCTATCAGCTTTCGCGGCTGAGGGAGCTGATCCTTCGCACGAACTATAAGCTTTTTGGTCACAGGTTTATTATGGACAAGGTTATTCCCGGCGGAGTTGCGGTTGACATAGATTCAACCGGCAAGAAAGAGATGCTTTCGGAGCTTGATAATATATCGAAGGATTTCGAGAAGCTGGTTGTTATATACGAAGAGAGTCCGTCTCTCGAAGACAGGGTCAGGGATACAGGCATTCTCCGGCCTGAGCGCGCGCGTGAGCTATGTGTTGTCGGAATAGCTGCGAGGGCAAGCGGGCTTAATCTCGATTGCAGGATATTTAATCCCTTTCCTCCGTATGACCGGCATGACCGCATCGAACTGGGCGTTCCTGTTCTTATTACAGGCGATGTTCATGCGAGGGCGTGGGTGAGGATACAGGAGATTCGGGAATCCATTCGTATTACCCGCTATATGCTTGAAAATTTTCCCGATGGGGAGATTATTTCATCTTTCACCCGGCCTTCTCCCGGAATCTCAGGATTTGCTGCAGTTGAAGGTTGGCGCGGAGAGATTATTTACTGGCTTCAGGCAGGGCCAAAAGGTGAAATAAACAGGTGCATGGTCAGGGACCCGTCCAGCGTGAACTGGCTCGGTCTTGAGCAGGCGATACCAGGAAACATTGTTCCTGATTTTCCGCTCTGCAATAAAAGCTTTAACCAGTCTTATTCAGGGCATGACCTATGATAAGGATATTGAAACAGATATTCAGAACAGGCATTGTTACCGAACCTCTTCCGAGGGAAACAGAGGGTGAAGTCGAAGAAGTCGGCGCAAGGCTTCAGGAGGCGATAAGGAAGCGTTTCAGGGGGAGCTTAACCATAAGACAGGTTGATGCAGGCTCTTGCAATGGCTGTGAGCTTGAGATACATGCGATAAATAATCCTATTTATAACTGCGAGAGGTTCGGTATTCATTTCACAGCCTCACCAAGGTTTGCAGATATGCTTCTTGTAACCGGGCCTGTGACGCATAATATGGAGATAGCTCTTCGCAGGACTTACAATGCCGTTCCTCCGCCGAAAATAGTCGTTGCGGTCGGTGATTGCGGGTGTAACGGAGGGATATTTGGTGAGAGTTATGCAACCCTTGGAGCTATAGATAAAGTCATCCCTGTTGATGTCCATATCCACGGTTGCCCGCCGACACCGGTTGCATTGCTTCATGGAATATTGAAGGCTGTTGAAAAATAAAAGCAGCTCACGCCTCTTCCAGGAAACTCTCATCAATATTGCTTACGAATATCTCTACAAGCTCGCCGTCAAACTGAGTGCCGGAATTATTTTTGAGTTCTTCAATTGCGCTGCGGAATCCCCTGACCGAAGGGGATATATTCTCTTCTACCGGCCTCCCGACATATTTATATGAATTTCTGCTGACCATTGCATCAAATGCCTCTGCAATGGCAATCATCCTCGCTTCCAGTGGAATGGCCTCGCCTTTCAGGCCTGACGGGTATCCCTTGCCGTCGTATCTCTCGTGATGGTGCAGGATAAACGGCGTTATGCCGGCATAAAAATTTATCGGCTGCAACATCTCATAAGCAAGCCGGGGATGCGCCTTATACTCATCTATGGATTTTACATCTTTTACCTTAATTCTCAGAAAACCAATATCATGGAGCAGGCACGCCTGGTATAGTTTCTTCTTCTCATCCTCCGACATATTTATTGCGCGCGCCATCTGCAGGCAGTATTTTGCGACCCTCCTGGCATGCCCGCTTTTTTCATGAATATGGGTATCCATGGCGTCAACCAGGATATCCGTAAGATGGATTTGATAATTCTTCTGATCCTCGTGAAACTTTGACATGGCAATTGCAACAGCGGCCTGGCCGGCAAAATATGTTATCAAATCTTCGTCATCAGAACTGAAAACCCCATTTTTCTTATTGATAAGCTCCAAAGCCCCTATTGTTCCGGAGCTTAATCTCAGAGGCGCACAAAGCACTGTCTTTGTATCATAGCCGGTTATCTTATCTATCTCCGAATCAAATCTGTCGTCGTTTTTTGCATCATCAATTCTGATAGCGCTGCCGTGGTCCACAACCCAGCCGACAAGGCCCTGGGATTTTGGAATTGAAAGGCCGGTAATTTTATTGCTCTCTCTGCCCTTTACCACTTTGAATGCAAGCCTGTCTCCCTCGACAAGCAAAATTGAACCGGCGTCCGCCCCTGTAATTCTTAATGAGCTTTCCATGATATTTTCCAAAAGGATATCGCCATAAACTATCTCACGTATGTCGCTTGTTGTGCTCAGAAGGGTATTTAACTTATCGGCATGCTCATCTATTGTTTTAATAGCATTTTTTGAAGCGGCATTGGCCACATACATGCCTGTAACTGCCAGTCCGGCCACAATCGAAAGAATGGCCACCAGAGAGGGGACGGATAAATAATCAAGAAATACATACAGAAACCTTACAACCAGCAGCAAAAGGGCATAAACAATCACCAGGATTATTCCATTAAGGACCTTGATCTGATGTTTTATGTTTTCTACGACAGCCTTTTTGCGATCTATCCTATCTGTAATCATCGGCTCTCCGTAATAATTATCTCATATCAGAAATGAATGTCAAATAATTTTTTGTATATAAAAAATATTGAGCGTCTTGTGATATATAAAGATAAAACTTCACCCTTGCAGAAAACCCTTGAATAATCGCATGTCAAAAGCATAAAATTAACCTTATGCGAATGATTAGGAAACAAAAAGATATTGCGCTGTTCATGAACAGATTGAAAAAGCGGTCAGCCGGTGCCGGCCCTTCTGTAGAAAAAACAGTTAGTTCCATCCTCTCCGATGTGAAAAACAACGGCGATGCCGCTGTCATCAAATATACAAAGAAATTCGATGGCTTGAACTTGAAACTTTTGTCTTTAAGCCCCTCTGAAATCTCAAGATATGCGGATAGGGCCGATAAAAAAATTATCAAGGCATTGGAAATCTCCGCAAAAAGAATTTATAAATTTCATGAGCTGCAGAAAGAAGAGTCATGGATAACCAAAGGCGCGGCATATAAAAGATTTCCGGCAGAACGCCTTGCCGGTATTTCCCGTAATTTTTTCGGTCAGATTATACGGCCGCTGGAGCGAGTGGGGTGTTATGTGCCCGGAGGCAAGGCATCTTATCCTTCCACTGTCCTGATGAATGTTATACCTGCACAGGTTGCCGGAGTCAAAGAAATCGCAGTTTGCGTTCCTGCTCCAAATGGCGGGATAAACCCTTATGTGATGGCAGCCATAAAGATGCTCGGCATCAAAGAGGCGTATAAAATCGGCGGCGCCCAGGCCATAGCGGCAATGGCTTATGGCACGGAGACAATAAGAAAGGTTGATAAGATTGCAGGGCCCGGCAATATCTATGTGGCAACGGCAAAGAGAATGGTCTTTGGAGAGGTGGATATTGACATGATTGCAGGCCCAAGCGAAATCCTTATAATCGCCGATAATTCGGCAAATCCGTCATTTATTGCAGCAGATTTACTAAGCCAGGCAGAGCATGACGAACTTGCATCATCCGTATTAATTACAAACTCAGGGAGACTTGCAGAAAAGGTTGATAAAGAACTTGAAAAACAACTCGCAGGTCTTAAAAGAAAGGATATCGCCAAGAAATCTCTTGCTGCTTATGGAGCTGTTATTATTACTAAAAATATTGCAGATGCTGTTAAGCTCTCAAATGATATTGCTCCGGAACACCTTGAGGTAATGACAAAAAAAACCGCGTCTGTCTTGCCGCTGATCAAAAATGCAGGAGCAATATTCATGGGTCAGTGGACCCCGGAGCCATTGGGCGACTACTCGGCTGGTCCCAACCACACGCTTCCGACAGGCGGGACTGCGCGTTTTTCCTCGCCGCTTGGAGTATATGATTTTATAAAGCGTTCGAGCCTTCTTTCATTCTCAAAAAATGGCTTTATGCAACTTGCTAAAACAGTTGAAGCAATTGCGGATGTCGAAGGACTCGAGGCGCATGGGAATACGATAAGAGTAAGGACAGGCAAGGCAGCAGGCCTGTAGAAAAAGCCGTCCCCTGCCTGTCATAGCGTCCCCCTAAGTGTTAAAAAGGAAGCAGTAAGAAATTGTCTTTGATCGGATGTTTGAGCGAGCCCTCATAAAAAGGCTTGCATTCTCCGCTGCTAAGGATTTTTTTTGCATACTCATACATCGTAATAACAGGCCCGGCGATTGTCTCGGCAGTGCTCATCTTTTCTATCTTGGGGTTGCTGAAAGGGCCTTCTATCTTCTGGCTAAGCTTTAGACAGCCCTTCCGGTCTAAGACTCCCACTATCACTCCGTCATACCTCTTTTTGACGAAATCAAGCCTGCCCTTTAACGCGAGTCTATTTATTTTTGTGGTTAAGGCTACGTCTTCGGCCTGTAAGACGCTGTTTTTTATCTTCCATTTTGAGATAAGCCTGCTGATGGAGCCTTCCCCTTCGCCGGTTGCCATATAAAGGGCCGCATAATCGTATCCCTTTGTGGCTGCTACGCCAAGGGGGCCCACGAGAAAAAAAGTTCCGATATCGATGAGTGAGAATGTCCGGCTTTTTTCTATTTTTGTGAGAAGATTATCAATGTCCATGGAATAAAGGATAAGGTTCTCTCCTTTAAGCACGACCTCTCCGTTAACCTTTTTCTTCATCTCGTCAATATTTTTCCCTTTAGCGGTAACATCTATATCAAAATCCATGGTTCCTTTAATTATCTTTTTTGTGGAAATGGTTTCAACGAATTTTTCAAAGAGGAACTTTGACGCGGCAAACCGCGCCCTGACGACCGCTTCTTCACCTGTTATATCAATCTCCATGCTGCCGCTGCCCTTTCCGCC
>SCSY01000189.1 GCA_004298625.1 Nitrospirota bacterium
GAGAAGAAAGCGGATATCTTTGATTTTATGGACAAGGCAGTAAAAAAGAGAGGCATGAAACCCATGAGCTTAAAAGAGATTGAGAAGGTGGTGCATGGAGTCAGAGGAGTCCGGTGAAGAAAAATAATGAAAAATACAACGCCCTATTTTAGAAATGAGAACGTAACAGAAAATATCGAATACACAGAAAAACATTTCCACATGAGGTGAAGGATATTATGCTCCCATTTTGTTTGAATGCCAAGACAATATCAGACGCATGGTTTCAGCTTATATACAATATTTTTGATCATTCCTACACGCAGAAAATCCAGAAAGGCTCTTTCGAAAATGAGCAATACCGCCTTCAGTTCCCTGGCATTGCAGTATTCATAGAGCACCCTTCGGAGGACATGATACCTGTTATGCCTCCAGGCCTCAATATCCCTGCCCCAACTACGATGGAATATATAGAGGATTATTTTGCGAACTATCTTATGGATCCCGAGCTTTCGGAAAACGAGACATATAAGTATGCAAGCAGGATTCATCATCCGATGCCGAAAGGCGGCACGCAGCTTGAGAGGGTTATCGAACTTCTCAGGGAGACCCCTCTTACAAATCAGGCGATAGTTGAAATCGGCTCGCCTGAAGACCATGACGTATGCCTCGGCAACGACGGAAAGCTCGACCCTCCCTGCCTCAGGCTTCTTGATTTCAAGGCAGTGCCGGTAAATGATGAGCTTGTGCTTACACTCAGTTGTTATTTCCGCTCATGGGACCTTTGGGCAGGCTTCCCGACAAACCTCGGAGGATTGGAGATTCTAAAAAAATATGTCGCAGGGGAGACAAATCTGAAGAGCGGGCCGATGTATGCCTACAGCGCCGGCGCCCATATATACGGATATCAGGAAGAATTGGCAAGGATAAGGACTTTGAAAACAGCGATTAAGAAAAGCTAATATCTATTTATTCAGAATCTTCGCGGCGTCTTTGGCAAAATAGGTGAGAATCAAATCAGCTCCTGCGCGCTTTATGGAAGTAAGAACCTCCATCATCACACGCTTTTCATCAATCCATCCGAGCTTTGCCGCCGCTTTTACCATAGAATATTCTCCGCTCACATTATAGGCCGCGACAGGCACATCAAAGGCATCTTTCACGTCAGAGATTATATCAAGGTATGTCATCGCAGGCTTAACCATCACGATATCTGCTCCCTCATCAATATCAAGAGCGACCTCTTTCAATGCCTCTCTCCTGTTTGCAGGGTCCATCTGATATGAGCGCCTGTCTCCAAATTGCGGCGTAGATTCAGCAGCCTCCCTGAAAGGGCCGTAAAATGCTGATGCATATTTTGCGGCATAACTCATTATCGGAGTTTCTGAAAAGCCTTCTTCATCAAGGGCAACTCTTATCGCCTCAACCCTTCCGTCCATCATATCCGACGGCGCAACCATGTCAGCGCCTGCCTTTGCATGAGATACAGCCTCTTTGGCCAAGACTTCAAGGGTTGGATCGTTCTTTACATCGCCCTTCTCTATAATTCCGCAGTGGCCGTGACTCGTATATTCGCATAAACAGACATCTGTAATTACATAAAGCTGAGGAACCTTATCTTTAATAGCTTTAATTGCTTTTTGAACAACTCCGTGAGGGTCGTAAGCGCTTGAGCCTATCGCATCTTTGTTTTCCGGAATGCCGAAAAGGAGAACTGCCGGCACGCCGAGCGAATAAACCTCTTTAGCATGCTTAACTATTTTATCAACAGATTCCTGAAAACATCCGGGCATTGATTTTATTTCCTTGCGGATGTTTTTGCCGAAGGTTGCAAAGAGCGGATATATAAAGTCATCGGGAGAAAGAGAGGTCTCCCTCACCATCCCCCTGATGACTTCATTCTTTCTTATCCTTCTTGGCCTGTGAATCGGAAACATTTTTTATTCGCAACTTGAGCAGCCTGAGCTGCATGAAGATGCCTTGCCGCCTGTCAGAACAAAACCCTGTCTTTCGCCTTCTTCGACATAATCTATATTCATGCCGTCAAGCTTCTGCGACGCCTCTTTATCAACGAAAACCCTGAGCCCGTTCTTCTCGACGACCTCATCATTTTCTGTCGGATTTTCGTCTATATCCATACCGTATGAGGGGCCGCAGCAGCCTCCTCCGGCAATATATACACGAAGCCCCCAGCCTGCCTTTCCCTCGGTAGTGAGTATCTTCTTAGCCATCTCAGCAGCCGAATCTGTAATTGTTACCACAAAAACCTCCTTGTTTGTTCCACACAGAAATTTTAAACGCGTGAAACCTTATTATTTAAGAATAAATTATTGGCCTCGAAAAAGCAACCCAAAACGCATAGTCGAAAGGGATGCTATCTTTATTTCCCGGCAGGTTTGACCTTCAAACTTCTTGTCGAGATTTTTGGAAAACCATTCTTGACATTAGCTGTAAATATGTAATACACTTTTACATCATGGTTAAAATTAAAAGAAGCCTGAGGCTGCCTTCAGATAAGTCATTTTTCTTGTTTGGCCCCCGGCAATCGGGGAAGACAACTCTCATCAACAGTATTTTTAAGGAGAAGGTCTATAAGGTCAATCTGCTCCTGAGCGATCAATTCTTTAAATATTCAAAAGATCCATCGCTTCTTAGAAAAGAAGTCCTGGAGAAAAAGAAAAACATAAGGTATATCTTTATTGATGAGATACAGAGAGTCCCTGAACTTCTGAACGAAGCGCAGCATCTTATTGACAGCACATCATTGCATTTTATAATGTCCGGTTCCAGCGCCAGAAAACTCAAACGCGGCTATGCGAATCTCCTCGGCGGCCGGGCAGTTCAGCGCTTTCTCTTTCCTTTTATGTGGCATGAAATCTCTGGGAAGGCCGATCTTATGCATTTCCTGCGGTTTGGATCGCTTCCTCCTGTTTTTCTTGCTGAAACGGAATCAGACAAGATTGACCTTCTTAACGCATATGTTGATATCTACCTGCGCGAAGAAATTCAGGCTGAAGGCATTGTTCGCCGGATAGGCGCATTTTCAAGATTTCTTGACATGGCTGCAAGCCAGTTCGGGGAGATCGTAAACTACTCTACGATTGCGCGCGAGTGCCAGCAGGCGGTTATGACTGTCAAGACATATTATGAAATCCTCGTTGACACCCTTATCGGCTTTCGTCTGGAGCCGTGGAGGAAGAGCATTCGGAAACGCCTCTCGGGACATCCTAAATTTTATCTGTTCGACAATGGCGTTACGAACATAATTAATCGTTATGACCATGCCATTTCAGACCCCTATCTTCTCGGAAGATTATTTGAGCAGTTTATCATCATTGAAACAATCAAATGGATAAAGACATCACAGCGGCTGGTTAATCTTTACTATTGGAGGACAAACACCGGATCGGAAGTAGACTTGCTGGTGGAACAATCAGGAAAGCTTACAGGCGCCTATGAAATAAAGTGGTCTAAGACAATTACAACAGCTCAGCTTACCGGATTAAAGTCTTTTCAGGAGGACTATCCTAATGTGCCATGCCATGTCATCTGCAATACTGATGAGCCTTACAGACTTGGGAATATCCTTATCATGAACTGGAAGCAGTTCTTTCAGGAGCAGATCGCTAATAAATTCTAAAACCCTAACCGCATTCGTTCAGTTATAATTAATCATGTCAAAGACCAACCTCAAGGCCCTGAACAAGAATGAATTGAGTGAGTTTGTAAAAAAACACGGACTCCCCGATTACAGGGTAAAACAGCTTATTCATTGGATATACGAAAAAAAAGTTGACTCCATCAAAGACATCACCGAACTATCAGGGACTTTAAGGGAGAAACTCTCGGATGTCGCCTATATCAGCAATCTCCAATTGCTGAACAGGCAGACCTCAAGCGACGGCACGGAGAAATTCCTCTTCGGATTGGAAGACGGCGAATCTATAGAAAGCGTTCTCATACCGGATGAAGACAGGCTGACGCTCTGCATATCGTCACAGGTTGGATGCACAATGGGATGCGGGTTCTGTCTTACGGGAAAGATCGGATTTAAGAGGAACCTCATGGCCTTCGAGATTGTTGACCAGATAATTGCCGTAAACAAAGTGAAAAGTGAAAAGTTAAAAGTTAAAAATTCAGAGTCAAAAATCCCCCCCTTGCGCCCCCCTTTGCTAAAGGGGGGCGCAAGGGGGGTTACCAATATTGTTTTTATGGGGATGGGAGAGCCGTTGCTGAATTTTGATAATGTTGTAGAGGCATTGCGCCGCATAACAGAATTTCTTGGTTTTTCGAGAAGAAGGATAACACTCTCAACATGCGGAATTGCTCCGAAGATTCCCGAACTTTATAAAAAGGCGCCGCATGTAAATCTCGCAATATCCTTGAATGCCGCAACAAACAACGTCAGGGATTTGCTCATGCCGGTAAACAAAAAATATCCTATCGAAACCATTATTTCTGCCTGCAAAAAAATCCCTTTGTCTCCGCAGCATGAAATAACGTTTGAATATGTAATGCTCGACGGATTGAACGATTCGCCTGATGATGCAAAGAGGCTCGTGAAACTCCTCAAAAATATTCCGTCAAAGGTAAACTTAATACCATTTAATCCTTATGACGGAGGCAAACTCAAGAGGCCGTCGGATGATAAAGTCCTTACATTTCAGAAGATTCTTATCGGCGGCGATATCACTGTGTTCATAAGAAAGAGCAAAGGGCAGGACATTCTTGCTGCATGCGGACAGTTAAAGGCGAGGTATAAATGAACGCAGGGGACAGTCTTCTCGCTCATTCTCGGTCTTCGACCTCCGAGGTATTTTGCCTCTCAACCCCCTTAATCCCCCTTAACAAAGGGGGACTTAGGGGGTTGTCGGAATATCGGCAAAATAAAACCGCTCGAAAACAATCCCCTGCATTCATTGGAAAAATATGAATAAGGTAATTATCTTATTAGGCCCTACCGGCGTTGGAAAGACAGGGGCATCAATTCTCCTTGCTAAATCCCTCGATACAGAGATAATCAGCGCCGATTCCATGCAGATTTATAAGGGCATGGATATCGGAACTGCAAAACCATCCATAGAGCAGATGGCCGGGGTCAGGCATCACATGATTGATATTGTCGGGCCGACTGAAGCATACAGCGTTGGGAGATACATAGAGGAAGTCGTGCCTGTCATTGATTCTTTGCATAAAAAGGGAAAGATTCCTATTATCGTCGGAGGCACGGGTCTTTACATTAAAGCAATGACACGAGGGATATTCAGCGGTCCTTCTGCTGACTGGGAATTAAGGGAAGAGCTTGCTGCGCTTGAGGAAGAACAAGGGGGTTCTCTCCACAGTTATTTACAGGAGCTCGATCCTGAAGCAGCCTCAAAGATAATGCCTCCCGACAAAAGGCGCATTATCAGGGCCCTTGAAGTTTGTCTGAAGACAAGACAGGGCATATCGGAACTGCAGAAGAAAGCAACAAGCCCGCTTCCGTGCGAATTTATAAAGATCGGGCTGACAAGAGACAGGAAAGAGCTTTATAAAATAATCGAAGAGCGTGTTGATGAGATGATAAAGGCAGGATTGGTCGGGGAGGTAAAAAAAATAACAGGCATGAATCCCGATAAAACTCCGATGCAGGCTATAGGCTACAAGGAAATCGCAGCGCATATTGACGGCAAAATTTCCATTGAGGAGGCTGTCGGACTGATAAAAAAAAATACGAAGCGTTATGCAAAAAGGCAGTTTACATGGTTTAAAAAAGAAGAGGGCATACACTGGATTAATATCTCAGGGATTTATAACAGCAACGAAATTTTTATGCATATAAGGCAGGTGCTCGGCGGCTTATACGCAGCTTAGCGCTGTTTTTTCTGTTGCGCTTTATCAGTTTTTTTCGTTATGATAATTTTTAAATACGACAATGAAGCGTGCTTGTCAAAGAGAAGAGAGAGAAATGAGAAAAAAATTTTCTTGCCGGGTTAAACGAAGATGGCCTTTACAGGGGAATTAGAACAACTACATATAGTTGACATACTTCAACTGCTCAATACAACGCGGAAGTCCGGCACGCTTTCGGTTAAGGGAGCCAGGGGCGAGAGCCGGATAATTTTTAGTAATGGGCATATTGTCGGCGCAAGTCACCTCAATAAGGTCCGCATCGGCACCGTTCTGGTGAAAATGAACGCCATAACCCTGAAAGATCTGGACCAGGCTCTGGAAATCCAAAAAAAGGCGGGAAGCAACCGCAAACCGTTAATTGCCGCGCTCATAGACCTCGGCAGGCTGGGGCGTGACGAAGCAGCTCTGGGACTGAAGAAGCTTATAGAGATGACCCTTGTCGAATTGATAGGCTGGACAAAAGGGACCTTTACCCTTGACACGGAAAGCATAGTTGTGTCTTCCGAGTGCAGTTACCCCATCAGCAAGATGGAACAGGAACTAAGCCTCGATGCCCAGATGGCATTGATGGACGCCCTTAGAATTTTTGACGAACGGGAACGAGACCGCCAGTCAGGAAAAACAGTCCCGCCTGATGAAGAATTGTTTGAAGAGGTGCTCCCCTCAAAAGTGGTTTCGGCAGCCGGGGCAAAGGGTCAGGTTCTTACTGCTGACGATTTGGGGCTGGGCGACCTGGAACATCTGGAAAGGAAAATGCCGGAGTTTTTGCCTGTGAATGAAATTTTTGATCCGGTTGAAATCCACCGCCAAAAAATAAAGGAAACCCTGGCCTCTTTTTCTGCCGAAGAGCAGGAAACCTTTGTCTCTTTTTTGGGAAAATCTACGATAAGCATAGGAGCCTACGCTGGACCAACAAGGCAGGAGGGCAGGACAAAGGCCCTTATCCTCTTCAGCGAGGATGACCTTATCAAGCACTCGGTTATGACTATATGCAAAGATGAGGGCGTCATGGTATTTGCGACAGGGGGAGAGAAGGAACTTGAGCGCATCATCGGCCAGTGTCTCTCGATAAAGATTTTGCCCATCGTGGTTTTCGATGCCCCTGAAACGCAGGAAGGGATGCTTTCCAAAGAAAAAATCATCAGCCTGCGGCAAAGGGTTAAGGATAAATATTCACAAGTTTCAATTCTTCAGGCAGCCTTACCTCAGGATTATGCCTTCACGTTGGAGTCTTTTAAGGACAGCGTCAGGGCGGTTTTCCCCAAGCCGTCAAAAGAGACCGGAAAAGCGACCTTTATTGCAGATACGATAATATTTCTGGAGACCTTCAAAGCTTATATAACGGATATGTTTCACGGGCAGAACGACCCGGCTGCAGCAGATAACAAACTCAGCAGACTCAAGGACGCGATCATGGCCATCAGGAGTCTTAACGACCCGCCTGCCCTGTCCCGCGCCCTTCTTCAGTATGTCTCGGAGGTATGCGAACGGGCTATTACTTTTATTGTTCGTCCGGCGGAACTCATGGGTGAAAAAGCCATAGGAGTGTATGCCGAAAAAACTGCAGGACCAACTCCGGCAACAGGGCTGAAAATTACCCTGACAAGACCCTCGGTCTTCCGCGAGGTGATCGAAAAAGGAGAGCGCTTCTATGGAGACAGCGACAGTGAAGTCTTGCGGACGCAGCTATTTGAGGCTGTCGGCGCGCCCCTAAAGCCTACAATAATCCTCCTTCCGATGAAAGTTTCCGGAAAGGTTGTAGCCCTTACCTACGGAGATTTCGGCGGGAAAGAGGCTTCGCCCATACAAAATGACGTCCTGGAGATCCTGGCAAATGAGGCCGGCATGGTTCTGGAAAATATGCTTTATCGAAAACAGCTCAGCAAGGCTTCTATTAAGTGACAGGCATTGACATCAATTATGAAAACCATATAATATTTCAGAAGGTAAAAACTAATGGACATCGCCACCCTGAAACAAATTCTTCAAATCGCGTTTGAAAAGAGGGTTTCCGATATCCACTTTGAGGTGGATAATCCCCCGATATTCAGGGCTCGCGGTCACCTTATCCGCTCAAAACTGAATAAGCTGGCTAAAAAAGATACCGAGTTTATCGCAGCTACGGTCATGGAGCAGCACAAGCGGAAGCTGCCTGAACAGTTGATGGAACTCGACACTTCCTATGCCCTGCCTGATGTGGGCCGGTTCAGGGTCACTGTCTTCCGTCAGAGGGGAAATATCGGAATTGTGATGCGTGTCATCCCTCACCATATCGGCACTTTCGAGGAACTGAACCTTCCGCCTGTCCTGGGTGATATTACAAAAGCCCCCAACGGACTGATCCTTGTCTGCGGGCCCACCGGCAACGGCAAATCTACGACCATGGCCTCAATGATCCGGCATATTAACGACAATTTCAACTACAACATCATTACCATCGAGGACCCTATCGAGTTTATCTTTCCTTCAAATAAGAGCTGTATTATTCAGAGAGAAGTGGGCCTGGACACAGAGAATTTCACCGGAGCCCTCAAAGCGGCAATGCGGATGGACCCCGACGTCATCATGGTTGGAGAACTGCGCGACCTCGAAACAATTGACGCCTGCATCAAGGCCGCCGAGACAGGACATCTGGTGCTGTCAACCCTTCATACGCATAATGCGGCTTCCACCATCAACCGCATCGCAGGTTACTTTCCCACCCAGGCACAGGAAAACATCCGTCACAGGCTGGCCGAGATACTTGTGGCAACCGCCTCCCTGAGGCTCGTTCGGGGGAAAAGCGAAAACGTCCTGCCTGCCATGGAGGTAATGTATGCCACATCCACCATAAAGGCATGCATCAGGGACGGTCACCTCGATGAAATCGAACAGCACATCGAAAAGGGACGAGATGAATATCACATGCAGACTCTGGACCAGCACTTGATTGAACTGTGCAGGCAAGAACTCATAACCCATGATGAAGCAAGACGAATTTCCCGCTCGAGCGACCTGGAAAGAAAGCTGATGTATTCTTAGCTGCAATCGGTTCTTGAGGCCCTATAATCCTGAAATTAAAAGTGCAAAACTGATATATTAATCCATGAAAAAAGTTATTATCGCAGAAGAGATCAAAGCGCTCCTTAAGAAAGAAAAGAGTTTCCTCGAACGGTCGGACATAAGGATATTCAAGGCTGACACAAACGGCAGGGCGCTTGCCTTGCATAAGGCCGAAAAAGCGGACCTTATCATTGCAATGCTTGACACGCCGGATATGAGCGGTGAAGAGCTCTGTTCTATTATTCGCAGCGATGATGAACTGCGCGGAGTCTCGATAATAATTGTGAGTCCAGGGGGCGAGGCCGAGCTTGAACGGTGCATAAAGTGCAGGGCGAATGCGTTTGTCTCCAGTCCCGTAAACAATGCTGTTCTGCTTCAGGAGGCTCACCAGCTTCTTAACATTGCTCCGAGAAAGGCATGCAGGATTCCCATAAGCGTGAAATTCGATGGGACATTAAAAGGAAGGCCCTTCACAGGCTATCTGGAAGACATAAGCTCTTCAGGCATGTTGTTCAGGTCATCTTATGCCCTCTTTGAAGGAGACACTATTATATGTGCTTTTTCCCTTGATTACGACCGCATAACCGCATCTGCCGAGATCGTGCGGGTCTTCGGGAAACAGCCGGGACATGATACGAGCTACGGCGTCAGCTTTTCCGACATTGACCCTGATGCTGTTTCCGCTATAGAGGCTTTTGTTAAAAAAGAAAGCGTAGAGAAATAATAGCCAACCTCTTCGCAGTTTCCCGAAGGCCGACTGGACATAATTCCGCGCACCAAAGGAGAAATAGCGGAAAATGGCTTGCTTTATTAACAAAAATCTTTTATCGTAAATAAAATAAAAATAAGTCGTCGGACTCGCTGTATGGTGGGTCTGCCGGCGCAAGGAGGCGGCCGTGAGCAATGCAGGTAAAGGCCAGAACCTTCAGGACAACTTTCTGAATCAGCTCCGGAAAGACAAAATTCCGGTAGTTATCTATCTTACTAACGGGGTGAGGTTAAAGGGCGTGATTAAGGGATTTGACAGCTTTGTGGTCCTTCTTAAGGAAACATCTCAGCAGATGATCTACAAACATGCCATATCAACGGTAGTGCCGGAAAGAGATATAGACCTGAGATTCGAAAT
>SCSY01000190.1 GCA_004298625.1 Nitrospirota bacterium
CACTTTTGTTATTGCGGCCGTAAGTGTTGTCTTACCGTGATCCACGTGACCAATAGTTCCTACGTTGCAATGAGGTTTCGTCCTCTCAAATTTAGCCTTTGCCATTATTGCCTCCTGCTAATCTTTATAAAAATATATTTCACTTTATTCGCCTTTTACCTTTGCTATGATTGCTTCTGATACGCTCTTAGGGACCTCTTCATAGTGGGAAAACTGCATTGTATATGTTGCCCTTCCCTGTGTTTTCGACCTGAGATCCGTAGCATAACCAAACATGCCGGAGAGCGGAACCTGCGCCTTTATGACCTGCGCATTGCCTCTCTTATCCATTTGCTGAATCTTGCCTCTCCTTGAATTAAGGTCGCCTATGACATCGCCCATATAATTTTCAGGGGTCACTACTTCTATGCTCATTATCGGCTCCAATAAAACAGGCCTTGCCTTCCTGGCAGCCTCCTTAAAACCAATCGAGCCTGCTATCTTAAATGCCATTTCAGAGGAATCCACATCGTGATATGAGCCGTCATAAAGGGTTACCTTGATATCTACAACAGGGAATCCTGCGAGGACTCCCGAGTCCATAGCCTCTTTTACACCCTTCTCAACAGCCGGAATATATTCTCTTGGTATTGTGCCGCCGACTATTTTATTAACAAATTCAAAGCCCTTGCCCAGAACAGGTTCAAGCTCCAAATAAACATGTCCATATTGTCCGCGGCCGCCGCTCTGTTTTATGAATTTACCTTCTGCCTTGGACGTCGTTCTGATTGTCTCCCTGTATGCAACCTGGGGTTTTCCGACATTTGCCTCGACTTTAAATTCCCTTAAAAGCCTGTCAACAATTATCTCCAGGTGAAGCTCGCCCATCCCGGATATTATTGTCTGACCTGTCTCCTCATCAAACGCAACCCTGAATGAAGGGTCTTCCTGGGTAAGCTTTCCGAGAGCCTCATAGAGTTTTTCCTGATCCACCTTTGTCTTCGGCTCGATCGCCACCGATATAACAGGAGCAGGAAACTCCATCTGTTCGAGTATGACAGGTGATTTTTCATCGCACAGAGTATCCCCTGTAAGAGTGCTCTTCAGCCCTACTGCCGCAGCTATATCGCCGGCTGAGACCTCTTTTATCTCCTCACGTTTGTTGGCATGCATCTTGAGCAGTCTTCCGACTCTTTCCTTTGTATCTTTCGTAGAGTTATAAACATAAGAGCCTGCAGAAAGCACGCCTGAATAAACCCTCATAAAAGTAAGCTGCCCGACAAACGGGTCTGTCATCACTTTAAATGCAATCGCAGAAAACGGCTCATTAACATCAGCCTTCCTGACCACCTCCGAAGAGCCGTTGCCTACCTTTGTCCCTGTTACAGCCGGAACATCCAGAGGCGAAGGGAGATAATCAACTATGGCATCGAGCAAAAGCTGGACGCCTTTATTTTTAAATGCGGTTCCGCATATTACAGGCGTCAGCTTCAACTGGACAGTGCCTTTTCTTAAGGCCGCCTTTATTTCGTCTTCGCCTATTTCCTGACCGCCGAGAAATTTTTCCATAATATTCTCATCAACATCGGATAATGCCTCAAGCATCTTTTCCCTATACTGCTGAGCTACGGGCATGAGGTCCTCGGGTATAGCGCCTTCGGTATATTTAGCGCCGAGCGTTTCATCATCAAAATATATCGCCTTCATCCCCACAATATCTATCGGGCCTCTGAAATTCTCTTCAGCGCCTATCGGGATCTGTATCGGCACCGGATTTGCGCCCAGTCTGTCCACCATGCTTTGCACGCTCATAAAAAAATCAGCTCCTGCCCTGTCCATTTTATTCATAAATGCTATTCTCGGCACCTCATATTTATCAGCCTGG
Organism: Nitrospirota bacterium; assembly: GCA_004298625.1. Lineage (GTDB taxonomy): Bacteria > Nitrospirota > Thermodesulfovibrionia > Thermodesulfovibrionales > UBA1546 > SCSY01. The sequence goes on from SCSY01000190.1 coordinate 1,865, forward strand.
CGCCAAACAGTCTCTGATTGAGGTTCGACGCCTGCCACGGAATCAAAAACAGCCACTGCGCCGTCAAGAACCCTCAGGGACCTTTCCACTTCAATGGTAAAATCAACATGCCCCGGCGTGTCTATGATATTGATCCTGTGCTCTTTCCAGTAACACGTAGTAGCAGCCGAGGTGATCGTAATGCCTCTTTCCTGCTCCTGAACCATCCAGTCCATGACAGCGGTGCCTTCATGGACCTCTCCTATCTTATACGTGACACCTGTATAGTAGAGGATACGCTCTGTGGTCGTGGTCTTCCCTGCGTCTATATGCGCCATAATTCCAATATTGCGTGTCTTTTCTAATGAAAACCTTGACAAAATTTCTCTCCTCTACCCTGCTTACCATCTATAATGGGCAAAGGCCTTATTAGCCTCCGCCATCTTATGGACTTCTTCTTTTTTCTTTATAGACGCCCCTGTGTTGTTAAATGCGTCCATTAGCTCGCCGGCAAGTCTTTCCCTCATGGTCTTCTCTGCTCTGCCGCGTGAATAACTTATAAGCCACCTGAAGGCCAATGCCATCCTGCGCTGCGGCCTTATCTCAACAGGCACCTGATATGTCGCGCCGCCGACCCTGCGGGGCTTAACCTCGACCATAGGCTTGGCGTTCTCAAGCGCTGCCTTAAACACCTTGAGGGGGTCATCCCCTGTCTTTGTCTTTATGATATCAAAAGAGCCGTAGCATATTTTCTCGGCCACCGACTTCTTTCCGTCCTCCATCAATATATTCACAAACTTGCTTACAACCTTGCTGTTATATTTCGGGTCCGGCAGTATTTCTCTTTTTTCAGCTACTCTTCTTCTCGGCATTTATCTGCTCCGTTACTTGGGCCTCTTGGCCCCGTATTTGGATCTCCCCCTTCTTCTGTCTGCAACTCCCATAGAATCGAGAGTCCCTCTTATAATATGGTATCCGACGCCCGGAAGGTCCTTGACCCTTCCTCCTCTTATCATAACTATGGAATGCTCCTGAAGATTATGACCTACGCCCGGTATATACGCCGTTACCTCCATGCCGTTAGTCAATCTAACCCTCGCGACTTTCCTTAATGCGGAGTTCGGCTTTTTAGGCGTTGTCGTATACACCCTGACGCAGACGCCCCTTTTTTGCGGGCACATTTTCAGCGCCGGGCTCTTCGTCGTTTGCTCCAGGCTTCTTCTGCCGTTTTTAACTAATTGCGCTATTGTTGGCACACTGCCTCCATAACTATTTTTTAAAAAACCAAGATTCTACGGAAAAACCCTAAAATCATACCAGACAAAATATATTTTGTCAAGGCTTTCCTATCGCCTTGTATTTTTCCCTCGCGTTTAGTTCCTCAAACAAGAAAGCAGACCGATTTCCTACTAAAAAGTTTCAAGGTAGGTAAGTATTATACATAGTTTCATAAAACAATACAAATAAAAACGACTTAAAAATAACCTTTTTAAAATTGCAGTGTGCATATTAAAGGGTAAGGACGTCACAAGAGTAATTACAGCAATAGACGTGGATAAAAAAACAAGAGCGCTATATAAGACTTGCGGACTTCATCGCAGAAAACCGGGAAGTATCCCTTAGGATTTCTTTCAATTGATGATCTCGACAAAGCGGTCGTAGGATATTGCCCTGTTGAAAGCAATGCCCACGAAATAATCGTTTTCCTGCGAACAGACCGAGGCTATTCTCCCCTCAAAAATATCTTCCTTTGTCATCCCATCGCCGGCAGGGATCAAAAGTTCAACGGAAACACGGGCAGCTTTCTTCACGACCGCATTGGCATAAACCCCCATCCCTCCCTGCGAGATGGTGATTACCTGAGCGGTCAGCCTTTCATGTGATCCCTCATCCTGTATTGTGAGCACGGCCTTGGTGGAGATTGGATACCTATGATACCTGCGGATTCCTTTAGACATATCTGCCCCCTTTTACAACTAAAGACATCGTCACATCTATATTATATAACTTCCGGGCAAGAAATGCATCCATCAGGAGGAGTTTTGGGTTACCGGGAAATGATAAGTATGGTCAATAAATATTGGAAGTGGAGCTATGTTTTTCGATTTGCTTATTAGCCTGCTTTTAGTAAATATCCAGTTGGATTTTGATCGCCTCGTTTATCCTGAGCATATCTTCTTCTGAGATAATACCCGCACGTTTAAACAGCCGCAATTTGCTTACAGTTGCCAACTGGTCAGCCATGGCCTTACTCTCTTTACCGTCAAATAAAACCAGTGCCTCACTTGGATAAATACGCTCTGTCTTGCTGGTTAGAGGAACAACCTGAACTCGGTTGAGGAACTTGTTTGACGCATCATTACTAACAATCACGGCAGGCCGTTTTTTCCTAATCTCTCCGCCAACAGAGGGATCAAAATTAACCCACCAGACCTCACCTCTTTTCACGTGCCGTATCCTTAAAAGTCATCTCTGCCCAATCCAGGGCATCTGCTTCCCTCTTTTTGTCTTTTGACATTTGGGAATATGCCAGTTCAAGATTTGGGCGAATTACATGCGGGCGAACCAATTCCTCAACAAATTTGCCGATCTTACGGGGGCCAATGGTCTTATGAAGGCCTTCATAAACTTCTTCATCCACGGTTATGGTCAACTTTTTTTGCATTAAAGCCCTCCTTTATATACGTATAGTTTACGTATAATAAATGACTATGTCAAACGCGGCTATGCAACCCAAAAATCATTTAAATCAATGTGAAAAACTGGAAAGTGTACCAGTGTTTTTGATATGGCACTCGTTCAAGTACACGCAGTTGTTAAAACCAATTCGATCCAGATGCAAAAGATAATTTATCATAAATTCTTGCCTCTGGCATTCCAAGTTCGAGCGCACGAAAATTATCGACTCCGTATTCAGCAATATCTGCTTTTGAAAACTTTAGACAGTTAACATATTTATCACCAGAATATCCTGGCTGAGTTGTATTTCTATAGCTTACGTTATGTGAGCGTCTAAAAGCGCTTGCAGTGTTACTATCAATTATCAAAAACAATCCTGGATTTATGAAATGCAATAATTTTGTAGCCCCAACATGGAATTCATCTCCTGTTTGATTCAAACCATTGTGTCCACCAGAAGCCAACTTACGATAGGCAACTACACTATTAGCTTGTTGTTCTTCATCAAGAATCACTTCGGACAATCGCACGTTGGTCAGGTGTTGAAGATTTGGCTGTATGATTTCTAGCTTTTCTTTGAGTCTTTCTGCGAAGCCGCCTCTTTCTGTATCATATCTGCTTTCCGCACCTTGTCCCATCATGCGGCCTAAATCAAAAGAGATAAGGGCAGCGACAAGAAAAGGAAGATACTCGTTGCCAAATAAATTATTGAGATTATTTCTTGCAGTGTAAACAGCGTTCGCAACGAGATTGTAATGAACGCAAAGTTTATTATAACGATGTATCTTTTCTGGTGCATGGTCAAGAATCATTTGATTTCCTTAATCAACCTGACGCCTGAAGTCACTGAGAGGCAGGGTCATTTCCTGCCGAGACCGCCGATTGACTTGTTAGATCATATTTTTTTCTTGCTTGGCAATTTATCTTTTTTTAGAATCCCTTTTTGATTTGAGAGTTCAAAGCGGTGTATACTTATCCCTTCATACAAATCTGCTGCTCGTATTAAGTTCTCATCTACTATTGCGTCTTCATGGAACACCAAATATACTAATTTTCCAATTCTCTTAATCTCATTAATTAAAGGTAAATAGTCAGCATCTCCGGCAAGCAGAACAGCTAAATCATAATTATTCAAGAAAGCATGTGATAAGACATCCTTGGTTAGAGTTATATCGACGCCTTTGCTTTTGCGCCCTTTTATTTTCTTAAAGACTTCTGGATGAAAACCAATACGCCACAACCTGTTTTTTATCTCATTGACTCGGTTGTCATCACCGACGACACTTGTATAATAATATGAGCGAATAGGTGCCTTTTTCAGCAGTCCGTCAATGATGATTTCAACCTGTAACATAAGCGATGGCCAGACATATACGTCAGGTTCATAATAATCACCTTGAATTAGTTCCAGCCCTTTTTCTTTTGCTATATCCTGAGCTCTTATAGTAAAATTTTCGCCATCTACAAATAGCATCCATCGTTGAATATTTGGATGATAGTGTCTGTGATGATGTTTTAATG
>SCSY01000191.1 GCA_004298625.1 Nitrospirota bacterium
CTCCTTCATCTCCCTGACCGCCCTTTCTATTCCGACAAGGACAGCCCTTGATATAATGCTATGCCCTATGTATAAGCCCCTCAGACCTTCAATCTCCGCTATCTTCTTAACATTAAAATAATTAAGCCCGTGTCCGGCATTGGCCATAATTCCAATGTCCGCAGCCTCCTTCATTGCTGTTATTACCTTCACAAGCTCGGCCTTCTGCTTCTTGCCTTTTGCATTCGAATAAAGCCCTGTATGCAGTTCAACCATCTCAGCGCCTATCTCTTTTGAGGCTAAAATATCTTCAGGAGAAGGATTTATAAAAAGACTTACGGGCATGCCGGAGTCCTGAATCCTCTTAACGGCCTTTTTAAGATTCGATTTCTGCCGTTTAACATCAAGCCCACCCTCTGTCGTAAGCTCTTCACGCTTTTCAGGAACCAGAGTGACCATATCAGGTTTTATTTTTAAGGCAATGCCTATCATCTCTTTTGTGGCTGCCATCTCCAGATTCAGCTCAACCGGCACAACCTCTCTTAATATCCTTAAATCCCTGTCATGTATATGCCTTCTATCTTCCCTGAGATGAATTGTTATGCCGTCTGCGCCTCCAAGGATTGCAAGCGTTGCCGCCATTACAGGGTCGGGTTCAATCCCTTTTCTGGCCTCTCTTATGGTTGCAACATGGTCAACGTTAACGCCGAGAATCATCAAGCCCCTCCTGAAATATAATTTTGATATTATAACCGATACCCGATTAAATATAATTAATCCGTCTCGGCAATCCTGACGAGCGTGCCTATCTTTTTAGTCCCCGACCTGAAAACCGTTATCCCCTTGCAGCCTTTTTCATAAGCAAGAAGAAATGCCTTTGCCACATCCTCTTTTTTTGCCCTGTGAGGCATGTTTATGGTCTTTGATACCGCATTGTCCGTAAATTCCTGAAAACATGCCTGCATCTCAATATGGTCTTCAGGAGGAACTTCATGCGCTGTTTTGAACAATTTTTTCACGCTGTCAGGAACCTCTTTAATGCCGCGCAGGCAGCCCTTATTAATTACCGCTTCTTTTAATTTATCTGAATAAAAACCTTTCTCCTTTGCCATATCAAAAAAATATCTGTTAATCTCAAAAAGCTCGGTATCCAGTATAAGCCTTTTATATGCAAGCGCAAAGATGGGCTCTATGCCGCTTGAACAATCCGCAATAATAGACAGCGTCCCTGTAGGGGCTATGGTGGTGGTAGTTGCATTTCTCAGACGAGGCCTGCCCTGAGCGTCATATACGGAACCTTTGAAGTTTGGGAACGCTCCCCGTTTTTCTGCAAGTTCAACAGAGGCTTCTCTTGCTTTATCACGTATAAACTTCATCAGGTCTCTTGCAAGCCTGAAAGCTTTTTTGTGATTATACGGAATGCCGAGGAGTATCAGCATATCAGCCCACCCCATGACTCCGAGCCCGATCTTCCGGTTGCCTTTGTGCATTGTCTCTATATCAGGCAGGGGATATTTGTTTATGTCAATCGAATCATCGAGAAACCTGACTGCGGTTTTGATGTCGCTTGAAAGAGAGATATAATCTATAAATCCCCCCTCACCCACCTTTGCTAAAGGGGGGATGGGGGGATTGCTTTCATGGCTTTTTGAAACAGCAGATTGTTTTACATATTTAGAAAGATTTATCGAGCCAAGAATACAAGCCTCATACGGAAGCAAAGGCTGCTCACCGCATGGATTTGTAGATTCCATATTGCCGATAAGGGGAGTTGGATTATCCCTGTTGATTTTATCTATAAAGACAAGTCCCGGGTCTCCTGTTTCCCAGGCGCTCCTTACTATCTCGTCAAAAACACTGCGGGCTTTCAGTTTGCCGATAACCTCCCCGCTCCTCGGATTAATAAGTTCGTAGTCGCTCTCATTCTTAAGCGCATCCATGAAAGTATCCGTCACAGTCACGGAGATATTGAAATTTGTCAGCTCCCCCCCTGCTCTCTTGATGCGAATGAAATCAAGAATATCAGGATGGTCCACCCTCAGTATGCCCATGTTGGCGCCGCGCCGCGCGCCGCCCTGTTTTATGACGTCTGTCGCGGTGTTGTATATTCTCATAAAAGAGACAGGGCCGCTTGCGATTCCGCCGGTCGAGCGGACAATGTCTGATTTGGGCCTCAACCTCGAAAATGAAAAACCCGTGCCTCCCCCGCTCTGAAGAATCAGTGCGGCGTTTTTCAGAGTATCAAATATGGATTTCATGGAGTCATCTACAGGGAGGACAAAACATGCGGCAAGCTGTCCCGTATCCTTTCCTGCATTCATCAATGCCGGAGAATTGGGAAGAAACCTGAGGTCGGACATCAGCTCATAAAACCTGTCCGCCCAATAAAAAGAGTCCTCTCCGTATAACCTTTCTGCAGAGGCTACTGCATGGGCTACCCTTCTGAACATAGCCTCAGGAGTTTCGATTACCTTGCCTTTTTCATCCTTCAAGAGATACCTGGCATTCAGCGCCTTGAGTGCATTTTCCGTCAGATTCATGAAAAAATTATATCATCTCAAGATAAAGATAGAAAGGGCGAAAGGGAGGCATCAATATACCCTCTTAGGCAAAGAGGGGTTAGGGGAGATTTTAAGGACGTCTTGCTTACTTTTTTGATTCTACTGCTTCAATCTCATGCAACGCCCATATTTCTGATCTGCCTGCAACCCAGACCTCAATCGAATCCGATGCTCCAATATCAAACAGAGGCAAAAATCTTTTGTATTCTTCATGAAATATGCCCCATCTTATAACAATTCCTTTCTTGTTCAGAGCCATATGTCTTACAAGATCGCCTTTTTCCATTGACCTAAAATTCTCCAATGTTAAAGACTATTATCATCTACAATCCCAGCAGTTCCATTACAACCGCCCTAAAATCGGCAGGAAGGAATGGTTTTATTATCGTTAGATCAGCGCCCATTTCCTTCAATTTTTTTTCGTCATTGCCATAAATATACGAGCTTGAGATAATCACCTTTACGTCGCTTTTTATTTCCTTTAGCTTCGGCAATGCCTCCCATCCGTTTATCCTTTTCATTTGAAGGTCCAGGATTATAAGATCAACCTCGGGATGCTCCTCCATTATCTTAATGCCGGTGTCGCCGTCATCTGCTGTAAAGACATTGCACGGGAAAAACATCCCGATCAGGGCTTCATAATAGTTTCTTATTGCCTTATCGTCATCTATAATTCGTATTGTTTTCATTAAGAAAAAGTATACCATCACCCCTTTTTATTTCTATCCCTCAAATAGGTGATAGACCTAAAATTAAAACTTTAGGCATGATATGCTTTAGACAGAGCAATACCCATTTGGGCGATTCTTTCTGTTTGACATTTATTGTCTAATAGATACTTATGGGTAAAAATGCGGAGGTAACAGTGCTTAAGCTCAAGGAAAAGATAAAGGCTCTCAAGAATATCATAGAGACCGAGCCTGTTATTCTCCTTAAAGGAAGCGGAGATATACTGATAAGCGATAAGGCACATAAGATTATCTCCGAGAAAAAACTCGATAAGACCGATTTTTTAGGATGGCTCAAGATAGGCGCTGCGCATCTTTTAAATACACGATATTGCTGCCTTGACGTAGCCCTGATGAGGTTCCCGGACGATTCCAAAGACGTCCTTGTTGTATTGAAAGAAGCGGTGTGTAAACCTGAAAACAAAAAATGCAACCTGACCGTAAAGGAAAAGGGGATCATAGAATTCCTGATAAAGGGAATGACCAATAAGGAGATAGCAGTATCCCTGAATATAAGCCCTGAGACCGTAAACGCACACCTCGATAATATCTATAATAAATTCGGCGTCTCAAACCGCCTCACAGCCGCATTTGCAGCTATAAAAGAAGGACACGTGGCCGCAAAAGATATCCCGTCAAAACCTAAGCGCTGAGAAGTCTGGATTTGATGTATAATAAATCAAGGCAAAAGCCATTTTATCGGCAGCGTCAATGCCGTTCAGGAGGTCTTTATGGAATGCATTCAGGAAAAAAATAAGAAATACTGCAACTGCACCTACGCATCATGCGAGAGGAAACACAAATGCTGCGAGTGCCTGCATTACCACAGGAGGAACGGTGAACTCCCCGCATGCTTCTTCAATAAAGAGGAGGAACGCACTTACGACCGCTCGATAGCAAATTTTATACGGATGACTAAGGGTTAGAAATAAAAATCATATTCTTACATCTGAATCTTTATATACGCCTTTGACTTTAATTCTTCAATATGTTTTTTCAATCTCTCGTTGACCTCTTTTTCAATAAGATAGTTTTCTATCTTATCCCTTACGTCATCGAATTCGATATTGCCGAACTCACTTCGGTTTTTT
>SCSY01000392.1 GCA_004298625.1 Nitrospirota bacterium
GATCAGCGTCTGGTGTTTCTTCATCCACGGCACATGGGCGTAATTGAACACCGCCAGGCGGTCGGGGGCGAGTGCGACGACCTTGTCCAGCGTGTGGCGGAAGGTTTCCACCGTCTGGTGCGGCAGCCCGACCATCAAGTCCAGGTTGATGCTGTCGAAGCCTTCCTCGCGCATCCAGCCGTAGACCTCGCGGATCAGGCTTTCCGGCTGGACGCGGTTGACCGCCTGCTGCACCGCGGCATCCAGGTCCTGCACCCCCAGGCTGATGCGGTTGAAGCCGCTTTCGCGTAGCGCGCGCACATGCTCGCGGCTGAGTTCGCGCGGATCGACTTCGCAACTGATTTCGGCGTCATTTGCGATGCGGAATTTGCCGGCGATATAGGCGTACAGACGGCGGATGTCGTCGGGTTTGAGGTAGGTCGGCGTGCCGCCGCCCCAGTGGAATTGCCGCGCGGTGCGTGCCGGGTTGGTGAGGGTTGCGACGCGGGCTATTTCGCGGAACAGCGCGTCCAGGTATTCGCTGGCCTTGGCGTATTTTTTGGTCGCCACCATGTTGCAGCCGCAGTAATAGCACAGCGTGTCGCAGAACGGGATATGCACGTATAGCGAAAGGTCGCGCCCCTGGTTCTGGGTTTGCTGCAATTCCTCCAGCCACTGCGCCTCGCCGAAGCTTTCGGTGAAGTAGGGCGCGGTTGGGTAGGAGGTGTAACGCGGGCCGGCTTTGCTGTATTTTTCGAGGAGAGCGGTGGCGAGTTGCATGGTTTTGCCTGTAATTTGGGAAGAGCTGTTAGTTATTTCTCCCTTCTCCCGTGGGCGGGAGAAGTGCCGGGGATGAGGGGGGTTGCGCTTCGGCAAGCGTTGCCTATGTGCAACGCCCCTCACCCCAACCCTCTCCCGCCTGCGGGAGAGG
>SCSY01000192.1 GCA_004298625.1 Nitrospirota bacterium
AAAAAAAAAAGCTTTACCATTGTGGTGATGATGTCGCTCAGTTTGGGGTTGGCCCTTCGGTTGGAGTTAAATTGGGAAGCAATAATGTGATTGATGCTATTTTCTTTGGTCCACTTTTTGCGTTCAGGCCTAATCCTCAATCTAAAAACAGTTTTAATCTTGCAATCGGCGGTATTATGGCGCCAAAGGTCAAAGTTTTGGGTGACGGAATAGAAGAAGGGAAGCCACTTCCAGCAGGTGAAACCGAAGTCCGTTATAAGAAGGTTACTAAATTTGGCTACGGAGTTTTGCTCTCTTTTACTTTCTAATATGGAAAAATACAGGGGACATTTTCCCATGATTATCGAAAAATGCAGTTGTTAACAGACTGGACGATTGATAGAGATAAGGGGGTTGATTATAGTAGGCAAGAAAATAGGCATTTAGCCAAAAATGATATATCCGCAATTGATTGCGAATATGAAGTAGTTAGGCAAAAGCTTAGGAGGTAAAACAAAATGGGTAGTGTTCCGATTATAATTTCACTTTTAGCCGTATTGATATCCGTCTTGACATTCTATTTTTCACAACTACGCTCTGGCAAATTGCAAATTGTAGCAGGCGAGCATTTACACATAGGCCACCAAGAGAACGGAATCTTAAGCATAATCCTTTCAATCAGCTGTGTTAATGAAGGAGCAGTGCCTTCGACTATTAAACGTGTTGCACTTCTCGTACAGAGCGGAGGAAGTTCGGAGGGCTACCTTTTAGAACCTGCATATTACTGCTGCCTTGATGAATCAGGCAATTTCGCAAACGAATCATTGCCGGTGCCAGTTACAGTCGTTGGTAAGCAATCTGTGGTAAAGCAAGTGTTTTTTTGTGGCAGTATGGAACGACCTATCGAATTTAAGCTTATGGATATAGGTACTTACAATCTTAGGTTACTCGGATGGATTGAAGATTCTATAGAACCAACAGTCTCCGATTCGTTTTCTATACTCGTAACCGAGGAAAAAGCTGCTTTATTGAAGCAATACATTGCGAATAAAGAAAAAACTACTATACGTATACCTCAATCAACTTGGAGAAAGTGGGCGGCCCATCACCTGACAGAAATTGAGGTTAGGGCATTAGGATAGAATGTTTTGCTGTCTATCGCATTGCCTTCGCCTAACGTGGCGGAAAAGACGACATCAAAATACGATGGGCGTCTTTTCCGCCAGAAGCGTTACATTATATCGAGTTCTATAGAAACGGATTCTTAAAATCCCATTGACAGAGATGAGGGGCTTGATTATAGTAAGCGAGAAAAGGGCTTTTAGATAGAACTGGAATATCCGAACTGGTGCGGCTATGAACAAGTTATGCGCTCAGTGAAGCTTAAAAGAAGGAGAAATTAAGTGATTAAAAATCGAACCACTCCCCCATTCTTCATACTGCAAGGTTTACTCTTACTAAGCATAATTGCTTTTATAGTAACTCCTTGCTTCGGACAAAACAGTGCTAAAGACACGTCAACAAATGTTCCTAAAAAAATGATAATTCAGCATGATACCACTTCTAATGACAATATCAATCACCGGTTGGAATTGGAAATTGAAAAATTGAAGTCTGCACAAGAAAATTATGATAAAAAAGTCAATCTATTAATACTTATTCTTACGGTTTTACTCGTATTAGGAACATTGTCTTCCATCGTTGGATTCATACGTGCAGAAAGAAGAGAAACTAAGGCATTTAATCTGGTAATAGAAAATGCACAAGACGCTAAACAATCAAGTCTTGATTTAAAACAAAGAGAAAATTTAATTTTTACCGAATCACAAAAGACATTGACATTGGTTAATGAAACTCTGACTTTGTCCACAGAAGCTAGCAGGAGAGCTTCAAAATCACTTGAATTAAGATTGAAAAAATCCATGGGAAGTTTGGAAAACGATTCAAGAAGAATTATTGAGGAATCTGGTGCGTATGAAGACGATAAAAATCTAACAACGAATAAAAACATTTGTTCAGAAATTCATCGTGTTGGCAGAAAGCTTGAGGGATTAGAGAATAACTTGGTCATACTGGAAGATAGCGATATTTCCCTTAAGCCATATTGCTGTTTCATTAGAGGGGCTGACTCATACCTATCAGACCACTATGATCAGGCTAAGGAATATTGGGAAACTGTTTCAAATTTATCAGATGCAGAGCCAACACTTAAATCTCTTTCTCTCTATTGGATAGGTTATGTGAACAACAATCTGGGTGAGTTTACAAAAGCCATTAATAATTTTAGGAAAGCCTATGACTTAGCCAAAGATTCAAGAAAATATGAACTGCAAAGAATTCAACTTGAAACAAGATTTTTCAACAATGAAGATATAAAGGAAGTTATTGAGGACTTTAATAGACTGAAAGAGGCAATTGAACAGGACAGGGAAGAGAAATCAACCCTTGTCTTAGCTTCAAGAAAAAATAAAGCATTAACAACATTAGGAAACATATACTATGAGTTTGGGAATCAGAACAAAACTGTTACAGACAAAAAATACTCCTTTGATAAATCAAAAAAAATATTTGCGGAACTATTAAGTATTAAGGGAGATAGTAATATTTGTAATCAGCTTTATTCTCTTGACAATGAAAAGAAGGATAAAAATAAATGGATAATTTTTGGCTTTGCTGAATCGCTTTATCAATTAGCTTCATTAGAAAACAACACGGATGTAAAAGCTGAAGCAAAAAGAATATTTGATGAGATTATTTACCCTCTTGCTGAAAATGAATTCTTGAATCGTGAAGAAAAGAGAACAAAGGTCTTAGCAAAAACAACACAATTAATTTGTGCCATAAGAGCAGGCAAAAACGACATGTTTATCAATAACACAAAATCACAGGTAGAATTAGCATTAGGTGATGTTGATAGCCGTTTGACGATTTATTCGCAATTACAAAGACGTAATGTCACAAGAGCAGTTTTTAGAGACAATTTAGAAATATTATTAAACCAAAAAGAGATATGAAAATGGGACGATTTATTTTAAGAATGATAGACATTACTAACTAATATACTCATTGGATGGATCATGCGGCTTGAGACTTTGGAAATAAGGAATTACAGGGGATTCAAAGACACCTCAATTGATTTCGAAAAATATACTTCCCTGGTTGGTCCCAATGGCTCTGGAAAATCTACTGTGCTTATGGCGTTAAATGTTCTCTTCAGGAACAAGGCTGATGTTTCAACCGACGTTCAAACTTTAACAGTGGAGGATTTTCACAACAAAGAAACCTCTAATCCTATTGAAATAAGAGGGACATTCTGTGATTTAAGTAATGAGGCGATGGAAAACCTCCAGCATTACGTCCGGAATAACAAGCTCATTTTCACGGCTAAGGCGGTATGGGACGAAACAAAGGACAGTGCGGAGGTAAAACAGTTCGGTGCAAGACAGGGAATGCCAGAATTCAAGCCTTTTTTCGAAGCTCATAAGGCAAAGAAAGGCGCTACGGAACTTAATCGGCTTTATGGGGACTTGCAAGCGCGATATCCTGATATTCCACATGCAAGATCAATGGACGATAAAGCTGACGCTCTTAGAACTTATGAGAGCGATCATCCTGAACTCAGCGTTCTTATTGACAGCGAAGACCAGTTTTTTGGCTTTCAAGGCTCCGGCAAACTCGACCCTTATTTCCAATGGGTGTATATTCCCGCGCTCAAGGATGCCGCCAGCGAACAGGAAGAATCTAAGAATACGGCTTTTGGGAAATTGCTTGAACGTACTATCAGGTCACGGGTAAATTTTGGTGATTATTTGATTCCCCTAAGGGACGAAGTTAAGACAAGATACGAAACGATTCTCCGCGAGCAGGACCATGTATTAGAAGACGTATCTACATCCTTGCAAACGCTTTTACAAGAATGGGCGCATCCGGACGCGAGAGTGAAACTGTCTTGGAATTTCGATCCAAGTAAATCTCTGAAAATTGACGCACCCCTCGCCAAAGCTGAAATAGGCGAAAAGCGATTTCTTGGTGATATCCGCAGAATGGGTCATGGCCTTCAGCGTGCATTTATAGTTTCCGTTCTTCAGATGTTGGCTAAGAGCAAACAGGAAGAAGCACCAACCCTCCTACTTGGCTTCGAAGAGCCCGAAGTTTACCAACATCCTCCTCAAGCACGACACCTTGCAAAGCTCCTTGAAGACATGGAAAATGCGGAGGTAATCGTTACCACACACAGCCCGTATTTCGTGTCTGGAAAAGGTGTAGAAAATATTCGATTAGTACGATGGAAAGATGATGAAGATTGTTCAATGATCTCTCATCTGACGTTAAAAAGGCTGAGTGATTGCATAGGGTCAGCCTTGGGTGAAAAACCAGCAGAGCCATCCAGTTGTATGGCGGTTATTCAACAAATTATGCAACCCTCCTTGAACGAACTTTATTTCAGCGGGCTGGCAATATTCGTCGAGGGCGTGGAGGATGTTGCCTTCTTATCAACGCACATAGAGTTGGCTGGAAAGACAATGGAATTCAAACGGCGTGGTGGTCATTTCATAGTCTGCGGTGGAAAAACAAGTATGAGCAGACCTCTTGCCATAGCCAGAGAGTTGTCAATTCCACATTTTGTAATATTCGACGGGGATTCTGACAAGAATGGAAAAGTACAATGCAAAAATGACAATACTCGCGACAACCTTTGTCTCTTAAACTTATGTTTAATTACTGGCGTTGATCCGCTATCAACGAAGAATTATATCGGTGACAATGTGGTAATGTGGGGCACAAATATCAGGGATGCTGTGACATCTGAAGTTGGCACCAATGACTGGGATAAAGCGCAAGAAGCGATGATAGATCTTCACGGATACCATGACATAACCAACAAGAAAAAAAATGAGATGGTCATTGTAGCCACGCTTCAGAAACTCTGGGTTGAAGGAAAGCGGTCTTCGCTTCTTGAAAACATCTGTAATAAAATACTTAGCAGGTAAACTTAAAAAGGGCAGGTCCTGCAGTCTTTAATTTTGAAAAACAAAACATAGAAGCATTTCCCTGATTATCCTAAAGAAAAATATGATGGGAAACCCCTTTCCCTCTCTCCCCATTCCCTAAATCCCCCTACACCGCGCATTTTGCGCAGATGCCTCTACCTCAACAGCCGTTCCTGCAGCTGGTCCTGCAAATCCCTTCTGCCGTCCAAAACAGCATGAATAAAAACGCTCTTGGCTCTAATTTCGTATATGATACGGTAGGGCTTGAAAAATATTTCTCTAAAATCTACGATTCCCCAGCGCTGAAGCTCCGGCGGGTAGCTGCCCCGCGCAGGCATTGTCTCCAGAGAGGCCATGACTTTTTGTATGTTGTCAAGCAGGCGCTCAGCCTTTCCCGGCGAGTCATTATTTGCCACATACCTGCCGATTGCGTAAAGGTCATCAAACGCAACGTCATCAATATGGATTTCGTATCTCAAGGCTTCCCGGCAGAGAGTATTTTCTTCTTTAATTCACTGAATGCCTGATGAATTGGCTTGTGCCTGCCTTTAAGCATATCCTTTCTTCCCATTGCCAGCATCTTCAGCAATGCCATGCTCTCCCGATCTTTTTCATATTCCTTTATGTCCTGAATTATTACCCGCGCTTCTCCGTTTACCGTTACAACAACAGGGCTGCCGCTCTCGGATATTTCGCTGATAATTTCCGATGCATGAGATTTAATATAACTTATGGGTTTCACAGTTTCGCTTAGTTTCATACAGGCTCCTTTCAATGAGGCTGAATATAGTCTATATTATGGTCTATTAATTTTGCAAGCATTAAGAGTGGCTGTTGAAAAAGTCTTTTTTCTGGATTCCCATTCACACGGGAATGACATAGGGTTGGAGGTATCCTGTTTTATTACTCTTGATATATTCTGCGATGGGCAGACGACAATTTATTATTTTCTACGGCGGGCATTTTGCGCAGACCGATGTGAATAAGGCAGTGCTTAAGTAGCGGTCTCCCCTGTCAGGCAGAATGACCACGATCGTGCCACTCTTCATCTCCTTGGCCTTTTTAACCGCCGCCCACATGGCAGCGCCGCTGGACATCCCGACAAAGAGGCCCTCTTCGGCTGCAAGTCGCCGTGTTGTATTAAAGGCATCATCGTCATTTACATTCAGCTTTTCATCAAGTGCCGAGGGGTTGAATATCTTC
The DNA here is from genome assembly GCA_004298625.1 of Nitrospirota bacterium. GTDB lineage: Bacteria > Nitrospirota > Thermodesulfovibrionia > Thermodesulfovibrionales > UBA1546 > SCSY01. The sequence goes on from SCSY01000192.1 coordinate 6,174, forward strand.
GGCACAATAGACTCCTTCATATTTTTCAGTCCCTGAATCCTGTGTCCCAGTAGAGGCTCTACCCCGAGAATGTTTATATTGCTGTTATATTCCTTAAGCCTTTTTCCGGCCCCCATCAACGTCCCTGTCGTGCCCATGCCTGCGATAAAAATACTGACCTCGCCTTTTGTCTGCTCGTAAATCTCCCTCCCTGTTGTTTCGTAATGAGCCCTGATGTTTGCCTCATTGTCAAACTGGTTAGGCATGAAATATTCGCTCCTGTTTTCATCATATATCTTATGGCAAAGCCTTATCGCTCCGTCTGTGCCCTCGTTTCCGGGACTTAAGACAAGCTCTGCGCCGAACGCCTCAAGGACTTTTTTTCTTTCCATGCTCACGCACTCAGGCATTACAAGCTTGACCTTAAAGCCCTTTGCAGTCCCAACCATTGCAAGCCCGATGCCTGTATTTCCCGAGGTTGCCTCTAAAATGGTGGAGCCGCTTTTAATCCTTCCAGATTTTTCAGCTTCCTGAAGCATATAGAAGGCTATCCTGTCTTTTACAGAACCGCCGGGATTATTGCCTTCAAGTTTGGCATAAAGCCTTACTTTTGGATTTGGATTTATCTTGTCGAGCTTTGCTAACGGCGTATTTCCGATGCAGTCGAGAATGCTCATTGAGCCTTCGCCTCTCGTTGCGAGTCCCTCCCGGCCTCCAATTCAAATACATCATGCAGAACCCTGACCGCAAGCTCTGTATATTTTGCATCAATCACACATGAAACCTTTATCTCCGATGTGCTTATCATCAGTATATTAACTCCGTGTTTTGAAAGCGTCTCGAACATCTTTGCCGCAACGCCCGAATGGGTCCTCATGCCTACGCCGACAATTGATATCTTTGCAATGTCATCTCTCAGCGTAAGGCCGCCGGCTCCGAGTTCTTTTGCGACTGCTTCCGTTATCTTCAGGGCTTTTTTGCTGTCTGTCTTGGGAACCGTGAACGATATATCCGCTGCCTTTCCGTCGCTGCTTACGTTCTGGACGATCATGTCAACGACAACATTTGCATCGGCAATGGCATTGAATATTTTTGCCGCAATCCCCGGCTTATCAGGGACGGACATAAGAGTCAGTTTCACCTGATTTTTATCGTAGGCAACTCCTGATACAACGACGTCTTCCATCTCCTTATCCTCCTTGACGACAAGTGTTCCGGGATTATTATTAAAGCTCGACCTGACTACAGTCGGAACATTATATTTCATTGCAAACTCAACAGACCTTGTCTGTAATACCTTTGCGCCGAGGCTTGCAAGCTCCAGCATCTCCTCGTAAGAAATTTTCTTAAGCTTCCTTGCCTCAGGGACTATATTCGGGTCGGTTGTATAAACGCCGTCAACGTCGGTGTAAATCTCGCAGAGGTCAGCGTTCAGGGCCGAAGCAATTGCAACTGCCGAAAGGTCGGAGCCTCCTCTTCCGAGCGTAGTTACATCCTGACTTTCCGTTATGCCCTGAAAACCGGCAACAACAATAACATAGCCTTCATCTAGCGCCCGCCTTGCCCTATCGCCTGTAATCTTTGATATCTTCGCCTTTGTATGCACAGCATCGGTTATTATCCCCATCTGCCTTCCCGTAAGCGCCATTGCCTTGCATCCAAGGTCTTCTATGGCCATGGCTGTGAGCGCGCTTGTAACTCTTTCACCGGAAGAAAGGAGCATGTCCATCTCCCTCTCATTCGGGTTTGACGACGCCTCATGCGCAAGGTTTATCAGCTTATCTGTTTCACCCGACATCGCAGAAACGACAACAACGACCTTATGCCCTTCTTTTGCAGTCTTTGCAACTCTGGCTGCAACGTTCTTGATCCTCTCGATATTGGCAACGGAAGTGCCGCCGTATTTCTGAACAATGAGCAACTTAAACCAAAACCCCCTTGATAAAATAATCCATCAGTTTATGCCCTTCTTCAATCACTGTTATATCTTTTCTCTCTGTAATGGATTCGTCATAGCTAACGCCCTCATTTTTCCTTTTGTGTTTATTATCGAAGATTACAAAAGGAACTGGATCGCCTGTATGAGTCCTTATCTCAATAGGGGTCGGGTGGTCAGGCATCAATAAAATCCTGCATTCCTTAAACTTCTCTATCCCCTTCAGGACAGCGCCGACAACCAGCGCATCAAAATCCTCTATTGCCTTAATCTTATCCTTGTAATTCCCGGAATGCCCGGCCTCGTCAGGCGCTTCCACATGAATATATACAAAATCTACTTTTTCAAGGGCCTTTAATGCCGCTTCTGCCTTACCCGCATAGTTTGTATCAAGCCAACCTGTGACCCCGGGCACCTGAAGAATTTCAAATCCTGCGTAAATGCCAAGCCCTTTTGTAAGATCTACGGCTGATACCATCGCGCCGCTGACGCCGTATTTTTCCCTGAACTTGGGCAGAACCGGTTTTTTGCCCTGTCCCCAGAGCCAGATGCTGTTTGCAGGGTTTTCGCCCTTGTTCCGGCGCTCCTTATTTATATCATGGCTTTCAAGCATATCAACTGAATTCATCATCAGACCTCTGATCACATCTTCACCTGAACCAACCGGCAGGTAATCGGCAATATCTTTTCCCAATATGTCATGAGGAGGCGAGCATTCTATTTCTGACTCGCCGCCCGACCATACCATTAAATGTCTGTAGCTTATGCCTGGGTAGAATTTTATATCAGGAGTGCCGAGTTCCTTATTTACGTCCCGGATAAGTATGGCTGCCTCATTGGTAGTAATGTGGCCGCCGCTGTAGTCCTCCATTATTGCGCTGGTCTTATCCTTATTGAATTTAAGCGTTACAAGATTGCATCTGAAGGCAATGTCATTATCCTTAAGGGCAACGTCCATGCTGGCTGCCTCTAATGGCGCTCTTCCAGTATAATTTTTTTGGGGGTCATAGCCGAGGATGCTCAGATTGGCAATGTCGGAGCCGGGGTGAAAACCCTTCGGCACTGTTCTTACCCTGCCCAATATTCCCCCGGAAGCAAGCTTATCCATGTTAGGCGTAAAAGCCTTTTGCAACGGCGTCTTCCCATCAAGCTCTTTTAAGGGCCTGTCAGCCATCCCATCGCCTATGATAACTATATATTTCATTGTATTTTGCTGAAAGCTGATAGCTGAATACCGACAGCTTTTAGATTATTCCTTCCAGCGCCTTCTCCACTTCACTTATATCTGCCTTAACCTTCACAGGCTCTTTTGACGCCTTGAATACCGTATCAGGGTCTTTAAGCCCGTGGCCTGTCAATGTGCAGACAACTGTGTCTCCTGCCTTGAAATATCCTTCTTTGTATAATTTCATAACGCCTGCCAGCGACGCCGCAGATGCAGGCTCGCAGAATATGCCTTCTGTTGATGCAATAAGACTGTATGCCTTCAGTATCTCCTCGTCTGTTACAGCGTCTATTTTTCCGCCTGATTCATCCCTTGCTGCTACTGCGCCTTTCCAGCTTGCAGGGTTGCCGATCCTTATGGCGGTCGCTATTGTCTCGGGCTTTTCGATTGGATGTCCCTTAACGATAGGCGCTGCTCCTGCTGCCTGAAACCCGATCATTATCGGGCGGGCAACAGTCTTGCCTTCCCGCATATATTCATTATAGCCCTTCCAGTAGGCAGTAATATTTCCTGCATTGCCCACAGGCAGCGCGTGGTATTTAGGCGAGAAACCAAGCTGATCGCAGATCTCGAATGCCGCTGTTTTCTGGCCCTCCAGCCTAAAAGGGTTAATCGAGTTCACAAGCGTAATAGGATGCCTTTCAACCAGTGTCTTCACAATATTTAATGCCTCATCAAAATTGCCCTTTACCTGAAGCACATGCGCTCCGTGGACCAATGCCTGTGCCAGCTTGCCCAATGCAATCTTCCCCTGAGGAATAAGGACTATTGCCTTTATGCCGGCCCTTGCTGCATAAGCCGCGGCTGAGGCAGATGTATTTCCTGTTGATGCGCAGATCACTGCCTTCGATCCTGTCTCAACGGCCTTTGATAATGCAAGCGTCATGCCCCTGTCCTTGAACGACCCTGTAGGGTTTGCTCCTTCGCACTTAAAATAAAGTTCAAGGTCAAGCCCTTTCTTTTTTAGATTTATTGCCTTTACGAGAGGCGTATTGCCCTCGTTCAGGGTTACGATCGGCGTCTCACTGCCGACCGGAAGAAATTCCCTGTATTCTTCTATTATCCCTTTCCATAATCTTTTTGAAGTTTTATCTGTTTCAATCGTCATAAATCCTCTATTAGTTTTGGCTTCTCACTTTTAACTTTTAACTCTTAACCTTCACTCTACGATGTCTCCCTCCACAAGCTCAACATCCACGCCCTGCTCTTTCAGGAATTTTATTCCTTTCTCAAGATTTTCTTCCGTGCCCTCGATCTCGAGGACCATCTCTCCGACTGTCTCCGTAACTCTTGCTCTCCTGATATTGGGCATCACATCATGCTTTTTCGCCATTGTAAATATAACCGGCTCCTTAATAAGACGCTGCGGAAAGGTCAATTTAATTCGCTTTTTCATAACTCCTCCATGTATTAGGGATTTGAGTTTGGGGTTTAGGGATTAGTTTTTTAACCAAACCCTAACCGCTAAGCCCTATCCCCTGTTTGTGCCGCCTCCCGCTATAGCGGGAACTATCGAAACTTCATCCCCGTCCTTGACGGTTGTATCCTCAGCCTTCAAAAACCTTATATCCTCTTCATTGACATAGATGTTTACGAATCTCCTTATCTTGCCCCCCTCTGATATTCTCTCGGCTATGCCGGGAAATCTTTTATCAAGGTCTGCAACAAGGTTCATTATTGTGCCCGACGCGCCTTCGACCTCTTCTTTCCCCTGTGTCAGCCTCTGCAAAGGTGTTGGAATCCTGACTTTTACGCCCATCATTTACCTCCTATTTTTTTCAGCACTTCCTCGAAAGATGCCAGATTTGGTTTTATATAATGCGGCGACGCTGTATGCCCGCTCAATGCCTCCTGTGTCTTAAGACCGTTTCCTGTTATGCACATCACCGTAGTCTCATCCCTGTTAATCCTGCCGGCCGCTATGAGCTTCTTTGTGCATGCAAGCGTAACGCCTCCTGCGGTCTCTGCAAATATCCCCTCTGTTCTTGCAAGCATTTTTATTCCCTCGATAATCTCATCGTCAGAGACGTCCTCAGCGTATCCTCCTGTTTCCTTCACAACCTGAATGGCATAGAACCCGTCTGCTGGATTTCCGATAGCCAATGATTTTGCAACGGTGTTCGGTTTCACGGGCCTTATCACATCAGTCCCCTGCTTTATGGCAGCAGATATTGGAGAACAGCCGGTAGCCTGAGCCGCAAAGACCTTTGTATTCAGTTCCTTTATTATGCCGATTTTTTTAAACTCCTTGAATGACTTCCAAACCTTTGTCAGCAGCGAGCCGCTCGCGCATGGGACAACAACATTATCGGGAGCCTTCCAGCCTAACTGCTCAATAATCTCGAAGCCCTGCGTCTTTGAGCCTTCTGCATAAAAAGGCCTGATATTTATATTTACAAACGCCCATTTATACTTATTTGCTATCTCGCTGCAAAGCCTGTTTACTTCATCATAATTGCCGTCAACAGCAACCAGGTTCGGTTCATAAACCAATGATGCCACTATCTTGCTCGCCTCGAGCGTCGCCGGAATGAAGACAAATCTCTTGAAGCCTGCCTTTGCTCCGTGAGCAGATACTGAATGCGCAAGATTCCCTGTGGATGCGCAGGCAACCGTATCAAACCCGAATTCCCTTGCCTTTGTGAGCGCAACTGCAACGACTCTGTCTTTAAATGAAAGGGTTGGATGCGCGACAGTATCGTCTTTTATATATAACTCCCTGACGCCGAGTTCCCTTGCAAGATTATCCGCCTTCACCAGAGGCGTAAACCCCGACTGAAGGCCTACCTGCGGCTCCCCGTCAATGGGAAGAAGTTCCTTATACCGCCAGAGGTTCTGTCCTCTTTTTTGTATGCTCTTTCTCGTCAATACTTTTTTTATTTTTTTATAATCGTAAACAACCTCTAAGGGCCCGAAACAGAATTCGCATACATATATCGGATCAACAGGATATTCCCTGCCGCATTCTCTGCACTTA
>SCSY01000393.1 GCA_004298625.1 Nitrospirota bacterium
CGGCGTGTTGCGCGTGATCGGCGATCCGGCGCGGCGCTACCGCGAAGACCCGGTGCGCATGTTGCGCGCGGTGCGGCTCTCGGCCAAATTGGGCTTGCAGCTCGATTCGGCCTCGCGCAAGCCGATCCACGCGCTGGCCGACCGCCTGCAAGGCGTCCCGTCGGCGCGCATCATGGTGGAGATGGAAAAGCTGCTGCTGTCCGGCCACTCACAGCAAAGCGTCGAGCAATTGCGCAAGGAAAACCTGCATCACGGCCTGCTGCCGCTGCTCGACGTGATTCTGGAACAGCCCATGGGCGAACGCTTCGTGATGCTGGCGTTGAAAAAAACCGACGAGCGCATCGCCCAGGGCAAGACGGTGTCGCCGCCCTACCTGTTTGCCGCGCTGCTGTGGCACGAAGTGCTGACCGCCTGGGAAAAATCCCAGGCCGGCGGAGAGCGCGCGCTTCCCGCGTTGCACCTGGCGATGGACCAAGTGCTCGACGCCCAGCGCGAAATGCTTGCGATTCCGCGCCGCTACGATGTCACGATGAAGGAAATCTGGACTTTGCAACCGCGTTTCCTGCAACGCGGCGGCAGCCGCCCGTTCCGCCTGCTCGAACATCCGCGCTTCCGCGCCGCGTTCGATTTCCTGCTGATGCGCGGCGAAAGCGGCGAAGTGGAAGCCGAATTGGGACAATGGTGGGAGGAATTCCAACATGCCGACGAAGCGCAACGCAGCCGCATGTTGCAGGCCGACGACGCGCCGAAAAAACGCCGCCGCAAGCGCAAACCCAAGGCGCCCGGCGCAGAAAGCGCGGCGCCGGCTCAGGACATGGCGCTGTGAAGCCGGTGGCGCAACGCGCGTTCATCGGGCTGGGCAGCAATCTGAGTGAGCCGGAATACCAGATACAAAGCGCATTCATTGAACTGGCGCGCCTGCCGCACACCCGCCTGACGGCGCGTTCCTCGTTGTACCGTAGCGCGCCGGTGGGCTACGCCGACCAGCCGGATTTCATCAACGCCGTCGCGTGGCTGGAAACCACCCTGGCGCCGCTGCAATTGCTGCAAGCGCTGTTCGACCTGGAACACCGCTTTGGTCGCGAACGCACTTTCCGCAACGCGCCGCGCATCCTCGATCTCGACCTGCTGCTCTACGACGGCCTGATCTGCCATGAGCACGGCCTGACCCTGCCGCACCCGCGCATGCACAAGCGCGCCTTCGTGCTCGCCCCCCTGCTCGAAATCGCGCCGGATTGCGCCATCCCCGGACGCGGCGCGGCTTATCCCTGGTTAAAAACCTGCGCTGGCCAGACGGTCGAACGCCTGGAACCTCCCCAAGAATTATTGCGAGCCTAGTCATGACCAACATCACGCTCTCGACATTACGCAA
>SCSY01000193.1 GCA_004298625.1 Nitrospirota bacterium
GGGGTTTTCTTCTTTGATGGCCCTGGATAAATTCACTGCCAGGCCTTTCGACAAGGGCAGAAAAGGATTGAGCCTTGGAGAAGCAGCAGCCTTCGTACTGATCATGAGCGAGGCAAGGGCTAAGCAGGAAAAAAGAGAGATAATCGGGGAGATAGCAGGATGGGGTTTGAGTGATGACGCCAACCATATGACAGGGCCTTCACGTGAAAGCGAAGGGCTGATACTGGCTATCAAAAAGGCAATGAAGGCAGCGTCCATCGATAAAAGCGATATCGGTTTTATATCAGCGCATGGTACAGGGACTGTTTATAATGACGCCATGGAAATGAAGGCTTTTCACTCCGTATTCAATGATAAAAAAATACCTGTTTACTCCATAAAAGGCGGGATAGGCCACACAATGGGAGCAGCAGGCATCATAGAGACAATTATAGCGATGAAATCTTTAAAAGAGAGAGAGAGCCCTCCCACTGTTAATTTGAAAGATGCTGATGGAGATGCGCGCGGATGGGTTTCTCCTCAGCCATGTGCAGCAGGTGACAGGAAAGCGGCTCTATTAACTAATGCGGGATTCAGCGGGATAAACGCTGCTCTTATCCTGGCCTGACGAATCTAATGACTATTTCTATTTGCGGCATAGGATGGATTGATAAAGAGGAGTATGGCTCTGTAATGAATGGAATGAGGTTTAATTACAAGGATAGTTCAAAGGGCAGGCCGTTATCGGTAAAAGAAATATTTTCTTATCCCTTTAAAAATTTCGGCAGGCTGGATAACGTCTCAAGGCTGACCTGTTGCGCTGTTGCGCTTGCATTGAGAGATGCCGGGATTAAATATTACCCGGACCATAAACAGGACATCGGGATTATCTGTACCAATAAGTCCGGCTCTCTTCAATCGGATATTCATTATTTCAGGGATTACATAGAGAACGGCCGGACACTGTCAAGGGGGAATCTGTTTATTTATACCCTGCCGTCAAGTCCCCTCGGTGAGGCAGCCATACATTTTGGCCTTCAAGGCCCTATGCTTTATGTCACTGCCGCAGATAAATCCCTGCAAACAGCGCTTGACACGGCATCGGAAATGATACTCCTCGATGAATCCCCTGCGATGCTCGCGGGATTGGCAGAGGAAGACAAAGCTGTTTATTTTGCCCTTGCTGCGGACCCGGATTCCAAGCAGGATGTCCTGTGCGACATTGCTCAAGCGAGGACAATATTGGACAAAGATATGAATTTCTCAAAGATGATAAAAGAATTTTCAAACTTAAAAAAATAGAGAGGTCAAGAGTGAAAATAAAACTTATTTACCCCAAGTGGCCAAAACTAAACAGGCAAACGGAATTCCATCTGCCTCCTCATGGCCCGATCTGTTTTGCCGCTGCGGTTCCTGACGGCGTAGAGATTTCCTTCTGTGACGAAAACGTCCAGGAGCTTGATTTCAGCGAAAAAGCAGACCTGGTGGCTATCTCTGCCATGCTCACCTGCCAGATTCCCAGGGCCTGGGAGATCGCAGACAAATACAGGGCTGGCGGCATTCCGGTTATATTCGGCGGCATAGGGACCATGCTTCATTATGAGGAGACCCTGAAGCATGCGGATTCTGTTTTTCTTGGCGAGGCAGAGGGGCGTTTTAAAGAAGTTATTGATGACTTCAGCAACAATAAACTGAAAAAGGTATACGATTACCTAAGAGACTTTCCGGATATGCGGTTAATAGGCCCGGCCAGGCGGAGTATCCTGAAACGCGAGCTGTATAACTATCGAGGAGTGCAGATGGTCGATCTTGTACACGCTTCCCGCGGGTGCAGATTTAATTGTTTCCCGTGCTGCACCCCGTTTTTAGGGGGGCGAAAATTCAGGCCCAGAGATATCGATACCGTCATTAACGAGCTTGAAGCAATAGAAAATAACCGCCTGTTCTTCGTGGACAATTCCATGGCGCAGGACGACCAGTGGGAAAAGGACCTTTTCAGGGCCTTGATCCCTCTAAAAAAGAAATGGGTCTGTCATCCAATAAAAGATGATGACGAGATACTCGACCTGGCAGCGGAGGCAGGCTGCTGGTATGTGTACCAAGCCATCCTCGATACCTCAGACCACATACGGAAGCGCGTGAAGCGGCTGCAGGAGCGCGGCATCGGGGTCGAAGGAACGATTATTCTCGGCACGGACGAACAGGACGAGGATTACATCAAGCGGCTTGTCGATTTTTTACTCGAGATCAAGCTCGACCTGGCGGAATTCACTATCCTGACGCCGTTCCCGCACACGCCTATCCGGCAAACCCTCGAGAAAGAGGGGAGGATACTGACAAACGACTGGAACCGTTACACAGGAGGACAAGTCGTATATAAACCGGCAAAGATAAGCCCTGATAAACTCCAGGAAATGTTTTATTACGCCTGGGACACCTTTTACAAGGAAAGCAGCCAGAACCTGAAAATGGCCAAGCTATTTCTCAAGGTCATCGAAAAAGAAAAGGCGGACGGAACATACCGTGGGGCGAATCTAAGACGAAGGAAATGGCAAAAGGAAAAACCAGCGGAGAAGGTACGATGAAAATTCTGCTCATCTCGGCCAACGTAACCCTGTCGCCATACCCTCTCTATCCTCTGGGAGTTAGCATAATTGCGTCTGTGCTCACGAAGGCAGGACATGAGGTGCGGCAGGCGGACTTCCTGCAGCAAAACAGCTCGCTTGAGGCAATCTCGGCAGAGACGCTGGAATTCGGGCCTGACCTTGTCGGGGTATCGGTAAGAAATATAGACAACGTGAACCTGATGCACGAACAATACTATATCCAGAACGTTAAGAATATCGTAAGCGCTGTACGCCGGGTCTCGAATGCAAAAGTGCTTCTGGGAGGAGCAGGGTTCTCCCTCATTCCGGACCTGATCCTAAAAGAGACCGGCGCCGATTACGGCATCATAGGCGAAGGAGATGTCCGCGCAGTTGAGTTTGCAGACAATGCGGCAAAGGGGGTCTATCCCAAAGAGCCCCTTATCGGTTCCACAGCGAGACTCCCTGGCGCACGGATAGACTCTGCGCTCTACGATGAGCGCTTGCTCGAATTTTACCTCCGCAGCGGCAACATCGCCTCGATACAAACAAAGCGAGGATGCGCCTATAAATGCGTGTACTGCACCTACCCCATACTCGAGGGTTCGCAGCTTCGCCGGAGAGAGCCAAGAGCGGTAGTGGACGATATCGAACTCCTGCGCGACAAGTTCAAGACCAAATATATTTTCTTTGTGGATTCCGTATTCAACGACGACGAGGGCGCTTATCTGGAAGTGATCGACGAGATGCTCAAAAGAAACGTCTCCATCCCCTGGACTGGCTTTTTCAAGCCCGGCGGACTTACCGACGAGATCGTAGAACGCATGAAAAAAACAGGGTTCGTGGCAGCCGAGGTGGGCGCCGACGCGGCATGCGACCGGACGCTCAAACGAATGGGCAAGAGCTTCGTCTTCCGCGATATCACGGAGTGCAACGACCTCTTCGCGCGCCATGGCATTGCGGCCTCTCACTTCTTCATGTTCGGCGGACCGGGCGAGACCGCGGAAACAGTGCAGGAGGGGATCAATAACATCCTCGGTTTGCAGAAGTGCGTAGCCTTCATCTTCATGGGTATCAGGATCCTGCCCGAAACTCCGCTTGCGCGGCTCGCAGTAAAAGAAGGGCTGATCGCCCCGGATAACGGCCTCCTTCACCCCGTGTATTATATTTCCCCGGCCGTGGACAAGAAATGGCTCGAGGAAACATTGACCGCTGCTTTTGCAAATGTGCGTCACTGCGTGTTCCCGCCCGATGCCATGGACAGCAGCCTTCAGGTGCTGCACAAGCTCGGGTATACCGGCCCCATGTGGGACCTGCTGCTGCCCGGGAAAAAGCCCAGGGAAAGGGCAAGGAATGCAAAGTAATACCATGCCGTTTGAGCATATCTGGTGTGCGGTGCCGGTTTATAACAATAAAGACACTGTAAAGGCCGTCGTCACCGGCTGTTGCTCAGTGCTGCGGAACGTTGTAGTGGTTGATGACGGCAGCACGGACGCGGACGTGGCCGCGCTCCTTGCAGGCACAGGCGTGGCTGTGCTGAGACATAAAAAAAACCTCGGCAAGGGGCATGCGATTCTCACTGCCTCGCAATATATCGAAGCCCAGGGCGGCATTTACATGATAACAATCGATGCGGACGGCCAACACTATCCTGATGACATTAAAAAATTTATCCCCCTGATACATGAGGGTGATTCGAATATAATAATCGGCTGCAGGGATTTCAATACGGATAATGTCCCTGAAAAAAGCCGCTTCGGAAGGAAATTCGCAAATCTCTGGCTGCGGGTGGAAACCGGGCTGGAGATAGACGACTGCCAGAGCGGGTTTCGCGCATATCCTGTCCATTATCTGAACCAATTAAAATTCAAGGGGTCTCGCTACGATTTTGAAGCAGAGGTTCTGGCAAAGGCTGCATGGGCGGGGCTGCAATTAAAAACCGTTATGATTGATGTCCACTATCCCAAACCCGAAGAGCGTGTCTCGAACTTTAAGCCTTTTATGGACAACCTGCGCCTTTCACTTATCCATTCCATGCTGGTTGGAACGCGCCTGCTGCCCCTGAGACATAAGCTGCTCGTAACTACGCCCCGAAAAAAAGAGTTGTCAATACTACGGCATCCAGGCAAATTCCTGAAGACGCTTCTTCAGGAAAATTCGACTCCCGAAGGACTGGCAACGGCAGCAGCAGTGGGAACTTTCCTTGCAATACTGCCTCTGCTCTTTATCCACACATTTGTAATTATTTATGTAGCTGCCCGCCTGAATTTAAATAAAGTCGTTGCCGTTAATGTCCAGCATTTCTTTATGCCGCCTTTTGTGCCTGCCCTGTGCATCGAAGCAGGTTATTTCATAAGACACGGCACGTTGCTGACGGATATTTCCTTTACTACCGTATTCTCACAGTTCTCAGACCGCTTGCTTGAATGGTTCCTGGGCTCTTTGATCATAGCCCCGGTCGGCGCTGTCCTCATGGGCGGTATATTTTTTATTTCAGCGACTCTGATAAAAAAAAGAAGGCAGCGCTGATGGCTGAGGCGAAGGCTGTTGTTAAAAAGAGAGGCAATAAATTAGGTTTCTGGTTTTTCCAGACCTCACTGCGGATATTCGGATTGGCAGGAACCTATGGACTACTATACCTTGTCTGCCTTTATTACATGATATTCGACAGACTTGCCGTCTCTGCAAGCAGAGCTTATATAAAAAGGCGCTTTAAAAGCCATAATGCCTTTCAGCAATTATGCGATGTTTACAAATTATTCATCCAGCAGGGCAAAAACCTCATTGACCGCTACTATGTTGTTTCGGGAGAGGGACAGTTTGACACAGAGCTTTACGGATATGATAAAATAAAAACCCTTTTAAATGATTCTCAAAAAGGGGTCATATTGCTGACGGCCCATGTCGGCAACTGGCAGCTTGCAATGACTGCCTTGAAAAAATTTGGCAGGACCGTTCATTTGTTGATGCGGCCTGAAGATAATATTGCAGTGAGAGAAACCCTGGATATTGACAGCGAGAAAGAAAATGTTAAGATTATTTCGACAGAAAATTTTCTTGGCGGCGTGATCGAGGCAATGGACGCTGTGAATAAGGGCCATATTGTTTCGATAATGGGAGACCGGCCATACCAATACAGCTCTGTCGAGGCCTCATTTCTGGGTGAAAAAGTCAGTTTCCCCTATGGGGCGTTCAGCATAGCAGCAGCAGCTCAATGCCCAGTGGTCATTCTTTTGTCGGCCAAGGTCTCCACTAAAAAATACATTGTAGATATATCCCATGTTATCGAGCCCCGCTAC
>SCSY01000194.1 GCA_004298625.1 Nitrospirota bacterium
CCCTCCTCAAAAAACTTCCGTGCAAGGCAGTTCTTATAACAAGAGGAGAGGAAGGCATGAGCCTTTTTGAGAAGGGCAATGTTATTCACATTCCGACCGTTGCAAGGCATGTATATGATGTCACAGGAGCCGGAGATACTGTTGTTGCTGCATTTACTCTGGCTCATGCATCAGGCGCTACGCTGCGGGAGGCGGCAGTCATTTCAAACCACGCAGCGGGTATTGTTGTGGGCGAGGTCGGCACTGCAACCACGACCCCAGCAAAGATTAAAGATTCCATAAGGGATTTTAAATAGAAAGTTCGCGCTCCAGCGCATTTCCCAATATGCTGAGCGTGATAGGTTTAGTCATAAAAAGCCTTGCGCCGACAGCCAAAAATTCTTTTTCATTGTCTGAGCCGCTTATCCCTATTATCGGCAGGGATAAATTTAGTCCTTTGACTCTTTTTATAAGTTCGATGCCGTTAAGCTTCGGCATCATATAGTCTGTTATCAAGAGAGAGTAACTATTTTTTTCAAGGGACCTCATTGCCTCTTCTCCGTCGTTGACACAGTCAACATTATAGCCCGCAAAGGTTAAGAATATACTTAATATTTTTCTGACGTCGTCGTCATCATCGGCCACCAGGATTTTTTTGTTGTCTGTTTGCATGGTTGCAGTATTATTTACCACTTTTAGTTGTAATTGTCAATACCTCACAACTTATAGTTTATAGACTTTTCTTTGCCGTTAAAAGCAAAATTATGCATTCTTGAACGGAGTCGAATGTGGATAGAAAACATATTGGGAATTTGATAAGGATAGCAAGAAAGATGACCGGCTTATCCCAGATGAAGCTGGCAGAGGAAATAGGCGTCTCTTACCAACAGGTCCAGAAATATGAAACGGGCGTAAGTGAAATCAGCATATCCCGGCTTTCTCAGATTGCGCAGGCCCTGAATATGCCTGTGAGCGGATTTATATTTGATAAGGAAAAGACGATGGTGTGCGAGTCCCCCGGCTTCTATGGAGCGCTGAGCGACGATGAGATTGAATTGTTGAAACATTTCCGAAGCCTTAAAAACAAAAAAGTAAAAGAAGGACTTTTAACGGCGGTAAAAGGGATAGCCGGGTTGCAGGGAAAGAGACCAAAAAAGAAAACCAAACCCCGTTCTATCCGGCAGCGCGAGGGCGAAACGCGAGTCTCATAATAACAGCATCTTCTTCCGGCTTATTATAATATTTTTTTCTCGTTCCGACTATGACGAAGCCGAAACCTTCATAGAGTTTTTTAGCTGCAACGTTTGAAGCCCTTACCTCAAGATATAAAAATCTGCAATCGGTCTTTTCCAGGTCTTCAAGAACATTTTTTACAAGGATTTTTGCAATCCCCTTTTTTCTGAAATCCGGATGGACGGCAAGATTCAGGATATGTCCTTCATCAGCAACATAGTCTGCGCATATATACCCAACTACACGCTGCGCGCTACCGGCTTCTTCCATAATCGCAACCTTTGCAATTGAGCGCTGCTTATATATTTCATTGAAGAATAATATTTCGGACCAGGGGGTTGTGAATGAGATATTTTCGATTCCCACTACATCGGGCAGGTCCTGCTCCAACAATTCTCTTATGATGAGCCCTTCCACTTTACCTCCGCCTCGGATCTTCTGATATAAATCGGCACAAGGCTGACAGGTTCTGAAAATTCTCCGGCTATTGCCTTTTTCAGCCCTAAGTATGCGACATTTGCAGGTGAAGGGACTGTTTTTTCAGGTGATGCAAATACTGCTTTTTCCCCCATGACTTCGATAATTTTATCTTTGTAAATTACTGCTCCCTCGCCGGCAAAGATGATCTTGCTGAAGCGTGTAGCGTGTAGCGCGTAGCGTATAAATTCTTCAGGGTTTACGGACGACTCGGGTATGAGTTTGATGAAAGCTCCACCTGAAAATCCCCCCATCCCCCCTTTGCTAAAGGGGGGCGAGGAGGGATTACTTTCGTCCTTCCATTCAAACAATGCTGCATAAACCTCTTTTTTCCTTGCATCGAGCATTGTGCATACAGGATATTTGCTGTAAGGGAAGTTCCATGCAAGGGCCTCGAGGGTTGGGACGGACACGATAGGTTTGCCCGTGGAATATGAAAAGCCCTTTACCGTGCTCAGTCCGATTCGTAATCCCGTGAAAGAGCCTGGACCAATAGCAACGGCAAAGACGTCAATATCTGAAATCCTGAGTTCTGCCTGCCTGAGACAATGCTCTACCTCTGTCATAAGCCTCTCCGAATGGGTGGATTTGACATTCAGTCTTGTTTCTGCAATCAGGTTGAATTCATCCATAATTGCAATCCCTCCGAGCATTGTTGATGTGTCTATTGCAAGTATTTTCATGGGCTTGCTATTAAGTATACAGGAGGGGACAATCTTTTCGCTCATTCTCGCTGCGCTCCGAGGTATTGAGGTCCGCTGGCCTAAAACCCGAGATACAATCCCACTCCGTAATAAGATATCCTGTCATTGTAGAACTGGCCGTGAGGGGCGTACCCTTTATATCCTTCGAGCATGAAGCGCAAACGCCTCTGTCCCGGCTCGGGTCGGCCCATTTCAAAACCTATATTGAGGGCGGC
>SCSY01000195.1 GCA_004298625.1 Nitrospirota bacterium
TCACAAGTCCCTTGGTAAGATGACTCCAATTGACTACCTTATCCGGAAAGGGGGCATGTCGCATTTGTATGGAACTTATACACGTTCTTGAATTTTTTCATGCGTTCTGTTAAGATTTTTTACAACCAATATGGCGCTCGAAGATATTGAGAAATTAAAAGAAAAGGTCGCAAAAGACTCAAACTCAAAGCTTTTTGTCCCTCTGGCGGATGAATACAGAAAAAAGGGGATGCTTGATGAGGCCGTATCTGTTTTGTTGAAGGGTCTCGAAACCCAGCCTTCTTACATGAGCGCAAGAGTGTCTCTCGGCAAAATATATCTTGAAAAGAAGATGACGTCCGAGGCCAAGTCAGAATTCGAAAAGGTAATATCAGCGATACCCGACAACCTCTTTGCCCACAAAAAATTGGCGGAGATATACAGAGACTCAGGGGACAAGGACAGGGCTGTAAGAGAATATAGAGCCGTGCTTAAATTGAATTCATTGGACGAAGACGCCATGTCGAGTCTTAATGCGCTGCAAAGCGCAAACAAGACTGAGGAAGCTGCTGCGAGGGCACATGTTTTTGAGCAGACCCGGCATGAGGAACCTCAGGTGGCTGAGTCTGCGCGCGAAGTAAAAGAAGAAGCTGAAATATTACCTGCGGAAGAGGCTCCGCAGGCTGGCAGCGAAGACGAGTTTGAACTGTTCAGAAAATCAATTGCGGAACGTGATTCAGGAAACGGGGTGTTTGCAGAAGAAGGGATTGTTTCCCTGGAAGATACAGAGGAAGCGGAAGAAACAATTCCTGAAACGGTTATTCCCGAAGAGGAAATAGAGGAGGTAGAAAAAGAAGCATCGGCTTATGTGGATATGTTCAAAGAGCCGGAGTCCGCGCCTGTGGCTCCCTCTCAGCCTCCGCCGTTTCCCGGCACAGGGCAGCTTAAAGAAGTCGGGCCTGCAACAGGAAAGGTCGCTGAAAAACCTGCGCCTGCACTGAAGAGCGCGGAAGTATTTATATCCGAGGGCGACTATTACGGGGCAATGAAGGCATACAGGGACCTGTTGGCTGCAAGCCCCGGTGATAAATATGTCCTGCAGAAGATTGAAGAATTGAAGATGCTGTTAAAGATGCTGGGGAAGGAATACAACCCTGTAGTTGATAAACTGGAAGCGTTTGGAGAGGGGATAAAAAAGAGGAAAGATGAGTTTTTCGGCAATACTTAAAGAGACAGTTGACAGGGTTGACGGCGCGGTTTCAGCAATGATAATAGGCGCGGACGGCATGCCCGTTGAAGGGTATGCAAGCGAAAAGCTTATAAACCTCGAAGACCTCAGCGCAGAAACATCTGCAATAATAAAAGATATCGGGAATGCCGCAGAGACCCTCGGCCTCGGAGAGGCCAAAGAGTTTTCCATAATCTCCGATAAGTGCGGGATAATAATGAGGAAGATAAATGCGGAATATTATATTGCGCTTATAATCAAACCGGATGGCAATTACGGAAAAGGCAGGTTTGTATTAAAGAGCGCGATTCCGAAGGTAGAAAAGGAATTTTAGGCCCTCAATTCCCGTATGCCTTCCTCAATGTCCTCAGGCAAAGGACTCTTAAATTCAAGATAGTCTCCGGTAACCGGATGTGTAAAACCCAACAATCCTGCGTGAAGCATCTGCCTCGGGAATGAAATTTTTCTTCTCTTCCCTGTCTCCATCTCCGTCTTTTTCCCGTATGTCCTGTCCCCGAGCACAGGATGCCCGATGGATGAAAAATGAACCCTTATCTGGTGAGTCCTTCCTGTTTTTAATCTTGCCTCTACCAGCGCAGCGCCGGGGAATCTTTCGATAACCCTCCACGTTGTTACAGCCTCCTTGCCCCTTCTTGCCTTTGTTGACATTTTTTTCCTGTCGGATTCGGAACGTCCGATATTAAGACTGATCTCTCCTTTATTTTCCCTTGGGCTGCCGTATATCAGCGCAATATATTTTCTGTTTATCGTTCTATGCCTGAACTGCTCAACAAGGTTGTAATATGCGGAATCGTCAAGGGCCACCACCATTACCCCGGATGTGTCCTTATCGAGCCTGTGAACAACGCCCGGCCTTAAGGGCCCGCCTACGCCCGCAAGTTTTTTACAGCGATACGCAAGCGCATTCATTAAAGTGCCCCTGCTATGCCCTGCCGCAGGATAAACAACCATGCCGGGAGGTTTATTAACTACAGCAAGGTATTGATCTTTGTAGAGTATTTCTAAAGGAATCGCTTCAGGTATGAGTTCGGTGGTCTTTTCTTCCGGTATTTTTATCTCAACAATATCGTCTGCCTTAGTCCGGTAATTCCGGCTGACAGGCATTGAATTAACCTGCAAAAAGCCCATCTCTGTTAATTTCCGAATCTGAGAGCGGGTTATGCCTGTTTTTTCAGCGGCTAAAATATCTATCCGCTTTCCAGCGTCTTCTTTATCTACCTTTATCTTCCGTGATGCCATAGCAGTTTAATTTTACCTTAAATGACGTGAGAAGCGTATTTTGGGCTACGTTTATTTTTTTATTTACACGCCCCCTTTCAGAGAGCTATACTATCACGCTAATCTTGTTTTAAGGAGTGACGGATGAGAAAGACAGCCTTGCCGTTT
>SCSY01000342.1 GCA_004298625.1 Nitrospirota bacterium
GCGGACGAAGGCACGGACACCGTCCAGGCGAGCATAGACTACACGCTGGGCGCCAACCTCGAAAACCTGACGCTGACCGGCGCCGCCAACATTAGCGGCACCGGCAACGACCTCGCCAACACGCTGACCGGCAACAGCGGCGCCAATCACCTGATCGGTCTGGGCGGCAACGACCGGCTCACCGGCAACGACAGCGATGACACGCTCGACGGCGGCGACGGCAACGACACCCTGAACGGCGGCTTGGGCGCCGACCTGATGACCGGCGGCCTGGGCAACGATGTCTACGTGGTGGACAACGCGGGCGACCGAGTGACGGAAAACGCAGACGAAGGCGCGGACACCGTCCAGTCCAGCATCGACTACACGCTGGGCGCCAACCTCGAAAACCTGACCCTGACCGGCACCGCCAGACTTAACGGCACCGGCAACGACCTCGCCAACACGCTGACCGGCAACAGCGGCGCCAATCACCTCATCGGGCTGGGCGGTAACGACCGGCTCACCGGCAACGACAGCGACGACACGCTCGACGGCGGCGACGGCAACGACACCTTGAACGGCGGTTTGGGCGCAGACCTGATGAGCGGCGGCCTGGGCAATGACGTTTTTGTGGTGGACAATGCGGGCGACCGAGTCACCGAAGGCGCGGACGAAGGCACGGATACCGTCCAGGCAAGCATAGACTACACGCTGGGCGCCAACCTGGAAAACCTGACTTTGACCGGCGCGGCCAACCTTAACGGCACCGGCAACGACCTCGCCAACACGCTGACCGGCAACAGCGGCGCCAACCACCTCATCGGGCTGGGCGGCAACGACCGACTCACCGGCAACGACAGCGATGATACGCTCGACGGCGGCGACGGCAACGACACCCTGAACGGCGGTCTGGGCGCCGACCTGATGAGCGGCGGCCTGGGTAATGACGTGTACGTGGTCGATAATGCCGGCGACCGAGTAGTCGAAGGGGCGGACGAAGGCACGGACACCGTCCAGGCGAGCATAGACTACACGCTGGGCGCCAACCTCGAAAACCTGACCCTGACCGGCAGCGCTGACATCAGCGGCACCGGCAACGACTTGGCCAACACCCTCACCGGCAACAGCGGCGCCAACCACTTGATTGGCCTGGGCGGCAATGACCGGCTCACCGGCAACGATAGCGATGACACGCTCGATGGCGGCGACGGCAACGACACCCTGAACGGCGGATTGGGCGCCGACCTGATGAGCGGCGGCCAGGGCAATGACGTTTACGTGGTGGACAATGTGGGCGACCAAGTGGTTGAAGGGGCGGAGGAGGGCACGGACACCGTCCAGGCGGGTATCGACTACATCCTGGGCGCTAATCTCGAAAATCTGACCTTGACTGGCGCCGCCGACATTTCCGGCGCCGGCAACGACCTCGCCAACACGCTCACCGGCAATGCCGGCGCCAATTACCTGTGGGGCGGCTTGGGCGCCGACAAGCTCAGCGGCGGCGCGGGTGCCGACCTCCTGCAGGGCGGCGCGGATAACGACGCCCTGAGCGATAGCGGCGGCAATAACCTCCTCGACGGCGGCGCGGGCGTTGACACGTTGACGGGCAACGCAGGCAACGAACTGTTTATCGGCGGCACGGGCAACGACACCCTCACCACCGGCACGGGAGCGGATGTCCTCGCGTTCAACCGAGGGGATGGTCAGGATATCGTCAAGGGCAGCGCCGATACCGACAACACCCTTTCTCTGGGCGGCGGCATCCGCTACGCCGATTTGTTATTCAGCAAATCGTCCAATAACCTCGTCCTCACCACCGGCGCCGGCGAGAACATCACCTTCCAGAACTGGTATGCCGCCACGCCCAACCACAGCGTCCTCACCCTCCAGGTGATTGCCGAGGCCATGGCAGGATATGACGCGAATTCGACCGATACCCTGCTCAACAAGAAAGTGCAGGAATTCGATTTCACCGCGCTGGTAAACGCCTTCGATGCCGCAAGGACGGCAAATTCCACGCTCAAAAGCTGGAACTTGATGGATAGCCTGTTGAACGCGCACCTGGCTGCGAGCGATACGATGGCGCTGGGCGGCGACTTGGCTTACCAGTACGGCTTAAACGGCTCGCTGACCGGGATGTCCCTGGGGGCGGCGCAGGAGGTGATGAGCGGCGCGCAATTCGGCAGCCAGACGCAAGCGCTACGCCCGTGGGCGGGGTTGACCGGCGGAGCGGTTCAGTTGGGCTAGCCGTAGGAGCGGGCACCCGGTCGCGAAAGCAGCCTTCAACAGGGGGGGGGGCGAAGCCGGCTTTTCTGCTGTCTTTTTGCATTGACTTGAGCAGTTACCGAAAATTTTTGTGGAGAATAATGATAAACTTGAGCTAAACATTGTTTCCGTGAAGGAATCGGGGAAACTTAAAATATTCCGTTCCCACGAATTTCCATGGAAACGACCTGTTCAACGGCCGCCAATAAAGGGGGAATCATGGCTGGCAAAGGGGAAGTTTTAGCCACGTTCATCGCGCCGCATCGCTGGCTGTATCGGTGCTTTTCGTCGTTCATGCGCTTATTGGCGAGGAAAAAGCCTCCAGCGCCAACCGCCCACGCCGCGCACGCCGAAGTCGGCGCGGACGGCCTGCTTTGGGCGCTCGGCAGCTTTTGCGCCATCCACTATATCCCGTTCGACGCGGAACTCGCCCTCAAGCGCTTTCC
>SCSY01000394.1 GCA_004298625.1 Nitrospirota bacterium
CATGCGCTGGATGAACCCGGGTCGAGTTCCAGTGCCTTGCGACAGGCGTCTTCTGCGGCGTCATAACGCTTCAGGCCGGAAAGTGCCGCGCCCAGATTGTTCCATGCCTCCGGTGAAAGCGGAGCTAGCTCTATGGCCTTGCGACCGGCCGCTTCGGCGGCGTCATGGCGCTTTAGGCTACAGAGCGCCGCGCCCAAGTTGCGCCATGCCTCGGCAGAACGGGCATCCATTTCCAGCGCCTTGCGGCAAGCCGCTTCGGCGGCGTCATGCTGCTTCAGGCCTTCGAGCGCCGCGCCCAGATTGCTCCATGCCTCCGGTGAACGAGGCTCCAGTTCGATAACCTTGCGACAAGCCGCCTCTGTTGCGGCATAGCGTTTCAAACCATAAAGCGCGCGCCCCAGATTGCTCCATGCCGCGGACGATTCGGGGGCGAGTTCCAGCGCCTTGCGGCACGCGGCTTCGGCTGCGTCATGCCGCTTCAGGCCGGAAAGGGCCGCGCCCAGGTTGCTCCATGCCGTGGACAGGCGGGGCGCCAGTTCGAGCGCTGTGCGGCAGGCGGCTTCGGCGGCGGCGTGGCGCGCCAGTTTCACCAGCGTGCCGCCCATGTTGCACCAGGCATTCGCATCATGACGCGATAAGGCCACAACTTGCTCGTGGCAGGCGAGCGCCGCGTCGAGAGCGCCGAGTCCTGTCAATGCATTCCCCTTGTTGGTCAATGCGGCGGGAAGGTTGGGGCTCAGGCTCAGCGCCCTGTCGTAGTCGGCAATTGCCGCGGCATATTGACCTGTTGCGGCTTTTGAAATGCCTCGGTTCACCCAGGCCCAGAAATTCCGGGGGGCAGAGCGGATCGCCGCGTCGTGGTGGGGCATCGCCTCCTGGTGGCGTCCCAGATTGAGCAGCACCAACGCTTTCCCGTAATGCGCGCCGAAATGATGCGCTTGAAACGCGAGCACCCGGCTAAACGCTTTCAACGCTCCATCGGAACTTCCTGCTTCTTGATACGCGACCCCCATCAGATATAGCGCGGCAACATCTGCCGGATTTCTTGCCAGGTGGCTTTTCAACAATTTGATTGCGCTTTGCTGGTCTCCCCTGTCCAGCGCAGCATTTGCTTTCTCAAGTGCGGTATGCGACATCCTGTTTTTTCCTGATAACTTTTTCGCAGCTTAGCATGACGTGGCGCCATTAACGACCCGTCATGCTGGACATCGCTCTAATCGAGCGGTGTCAGGGGGAGGATTGGTGGCGAATGGTGAAAATCGGTAACTACTCAGGAGGTGGTTGCATGCCACCACACCAGTCTTCCCCCTGCAAGGGGGAAGGAGCAAAACGCCGCCCTCCTGAGCAGTTACGAAAATCGATGATTAGTGATTAGAGAGAATGCCGGGGAAGCGGTAGAATTACGCGTTTTTTTTGCTCGAAGTACTCATGGGGTGCGAGGACAGGCGTGAGAAT
>SCSY01000196.1 GCA_004298625.1 Nitrospirota bacterium
ATACCTCAAATATTATCGGCACTATCATAGGAGTTTTTTCCATTGTGTTCCTGAGATATTTCTTAAGCACGCTTCTTATCTTGGCCTTAATCAGGGATGAGTCCGACATTATCTCCCGGTCCAGCCCGTTCAGCGTGTCCGAGACAAGGGTGTTAAGATCATTAATAAGTTCGGGAGAGGCGTCTTCAAAAACAAAACCCCTTGTAATTATATCGGGGCCGGAGACAACCTTGCCCTCCGGTTTTTCAATTGCAATCAGCACAAGCACAATGCCGTCGCGCCCGAGCCTTCTCCTGTCGCGAAGCACCATGTCCTCCACGTCTCCAACGCCTTTCCCGTCAATGAATATCCTTCCCGAACCGACCTTGCCGTTTTTCTTTGCTCCGTCTTCCGATACCTCAAGCCTCTCGCCGTTTTCGAGTATAAATACATTCTCTTTCGGAATACCTACCTTCTCAGCCAGATTTGAATGATAAACAAGATGCCTGTATTCGCCGTGGACAGGCATAAAATATTTCGGCCTCACCATATTAAGCATGAGCTTAAGCTCTTCCTTGGACGCATGACCCGAGACGTGTATCTCTGAAACTTTTTCATATATGACGTTAGCGCCCCTCTTGAAAAGATGGTTTATAATCCTTCCTATGGAACGCTCATTGCCGGGTATCATCTTTGCGGATAATATAACGGTATCTCCGTCTTTAGCCTTTATATGTTTGTGCTCGTCCGTGGCTATCCTTGAAAGCACGCTCATGGGCTCGCCCTGGCTGCCTGTTGTTATTATCACAACCTCCCGGTCTTCAAGGTTCTTCAGATCCTCAAGTTTAAGCCACGTCTCCCTCGGAATCCGAAGGTAACCGAGGTCAAGCGCTATCTGCGCATTGGAAACAATGCTCTTGCCGCAAAGGATCACCTTTCTCCCGAATTTCACCGCGACATCAATCGCCTGCTGGATCCTGTGGATATTCGACGCAAAGGTTGCAATTATTATCCTGCCCTTTGCCGTAGAGAAGATATCTTCAAAGGCGCGCCGCACCTCTTTTTCTGAAAATGTAAATCCGCCCTTTTCAGAATTTGTGCTGTCGGAAAGCAGCAGAATGGTCCCTTTTTCGCCGTATTCGGAGAATTTGTGAAAATCCATCAACTGCCCGTCAACAGGCGTGGGGTCCAGCTTGAAATCCCCTGTATGAACAATTTTCCCCAAGGGCGTATCTATGCCCATCCCTACGCCGTCAACAATGCTGTGAGTTACGCGCACAAACTCAACGGAAAACACCCCAAGATTTATTACATCCCTCGGCTTAACAGGAATCAGCGCTGCGCGCTCCAATGAATGCTCCCTGAGTTTCTCTTTCACAAGTCCAAGGGTAAGCGGCGTGCCGTAAATCGGGACATCTATCTCCTTAAGCAAAAAAGGCAGGGCGCCTGTGTGGTCCTCATGACCATGCGTCAGCACTATCCCCCTCACCTTCTCTTTATTTTCAATGACATAAGAAAAATCAGGTATGACAAAATCAACGCCGAGCATGTCTTCTTCAGGAAACATCAGGCCGGCGTCTATGATAATCATGTCATTTTCATACTCGACGATAGTCATATTGATGCCTATTTCCTCAACACCGCCGAGAGGTATGACAGAGAGAACTTTTTCCATTGCAAGATTATAGCAGATTCTTATAAGGTTAGCATAACCCTTGCTGTCCGTATACGGAGTTACCTATGGCATTGGGATCGGCGGCGTATCCTCTGCAAAGTATTCGTGGCTGTCCGCGTTATCTATAGCTTTTCCAGGATCATTGTTTGCGAGATTTTGACAGTTTATTTGACCATATGCATAATCCTGAGTTCCTGCAACTGCATAAAAATGACTGGTCTCATGTATTATTGTGCCGGCTTTTGAGTCGGTACCCGTCATAGGCGCCGGCCAAAATGCTTTACACAGGTAAATCTCATAGGGAACGTTAGGAAAGACATATGCATAAACGTTTTTTGTACAGTCACAGTTAAACGTCATAGTTTTATTTTCCACAGCGTCACGAATCTTTATAAAATCATCCCAAACCTTCTTATAACGGTCGGCTGTATAAGTTCCGAACCATGTGGCACAGCGCCTTGCCCCAGGGCATATATCCATGGGCGTAACTCGAATCGAAGTCTCGGCAACCATTGAAAGCCATTTTGCCGAAGAAAGTGCACCGTTTAGCGTCTGCATTTGATCATTGGAACAATTTTTAAACACCGGGATTGCCTGTGCATTATATTCCTGTTCTCTCGGCGCAAACGATTGCCTGTCTTCCAAGAGAGAAAATGTTACACCGCTGCTCTGTACCTCGGCGGGTGTAAAAACCTCGTTTTTCTCCAATTTCTTGCCGTTTTCCCACTTTACATCAAGAATGCCGTATGCCAGATGAACACTATATTCTCCGGCCTCATAAATGGCATATGCCTCAGCAATATCAAGAACTGCGCTAACCGACCCGCCTGGTTTAAGTGTTACATAATCATCTGGTCCGGCCTTTGCCCGTTTGATCATAGGGCCGATATAAAGGATTCTCTTTCCCCCCTTCATAATTTTAAAGATATTGTTATAAAAACCCTCAAGCGGTGTATTCCACTTGAGAACATGCACAGCCTTTTCCGAAACATTATTAAGCGTATACTTTATTCTGATGCTGTCCTTTGCCTTGAATGTTGAATTGACCATTTCGATTTTTGCAATAAGAACCGGCTCGGCTGCCTCGCAAAAGCAAAAAAATAAGGCAGTCATGAAAAAAGCAACAACAGATAAAATAAGGTGCATATAATATGTTTTTCTCATAACACTACTCCTTTTATATTTTAATGTAGCCTACCCTTGAAAACTAAAAACAGGTCGGCATGTCATAATATAATGTTGATTTCTCACTGTTTCTTAGCCTTGCGATAATTAAAGTAATCCCGATGCCATTCTTTTGGCAATTTCTTGAGAATGTCCTGCTCACTTAACCGATTTGCCGAATGAGATCCAAAGGTCTCCTGCATCCTGAGGTCCCCGACTAAAATGCCGTTCGCAAAAAAAGTAGTATTGTCTGTAGTTATCGGCTCTCCTGAAATACCGAGCATTAAATTGTATACCTTTCCCTTATAGGGTTTCCGAGTCACAGATGTTAGCTTTTGCGCGCCCTCGCGTGTCAGCACAACATCATTTATAGCAAGGTCCTTTGCCAGTTTGATCCCTGCTGTTCTGGTTACGACCGGATGTCCCTGGGTAAGCATAAGGTTATAGCCGTATTCTGTTGTAATTGATATCATAGGGTCCTTTTCATCCCCGACTGTATTTCCCATAACAGTCAGAACTGCACCTGTTCCAGTTCGCACTTTTTCTCCCTCTGCCTGGAAATCTTCTACCGGCATTGCTCGACCGTCTGCTGTTTCAATTAGCGTTCCCTGTGCCAGACATCCTACGATGAGAGTAATCGTAGAGACCTGTTGCCAGTTAGGTCCAGGCACTGTAGGCGGCGTTGAAGTCAGAATGCCGGGCATCATATTCATATTGTCGTCGAATGTTGTAACTCTCAGGGTAAAATTGATCACGTTGCCGTTGTCCATGCATTGCTGCTTCTCGCCGAAACTCGCAGGTGCGAAATTCCAGTTAAGATTTTTTTTGTCGGCTGAAAAAACCGTTTGAGGGTCGGAAAAAAAGGTATCGTCTTTAGGCCCCCATGCAATACAGCCGCCTCCCGTGTTTTTAACCAGATACATAACGGCTGCTCCCCCAACAGGCCGTCTGGATGCATCGAGTTTCACCGGTACCGAATAAGCTATATTGCCCTTCACAGGGAACTTGACTGCATTTGTATTGTTGTCCTTTCCATAGACACACTGATTCTGCTGAGACGGCGTCCGATTTACACAAACCACACAGGTATCCGAGACCATGCCGGTACTCGAAACAGGCGCCTCATTCTTAATAACCGGAAGATCGTTGGGAGCTGATAGTTTTTCACTAAAATCAATCATATTGCCGTCTTTATCCAAATAATATCCGGTAAAGAAGGCTTCAACGTTTCTATAGTCGCCATATGCCTTGGTCTGTACAGTATTGATAGGGGAACCGTAGTCTTCCAGTTTTTCCCATACAAGAAGCCGTCCGGAATCCTTATCTCGCAAGGTCAACATTCCGTAAGTGTGTGGCGAACCGCCTTCATATGTGGCCATACCCATAGCCCTGAAAGTTCCTGCGCCGTCGCCCGTAGCTCCGGGGATAATATTAATGGATTGAGTGGTAATCACCGGTCCTGGATCTGCGCCTGGCTCTCCTGGATACACCGCGACCTTTTTAAATTTCCCCGCCTTATGCATCCTACGTTTTTCTTCGAGTGAACGAAAAAGTTGCGGTGAATTAGTTGGTGTCTTTCCCCCCAAGGACAGCATCATGACAAACAAATCGTACTCGGCATCATTAGAAAAATTATAATTAGTGGTAATACCCTCTTCCATCCGATCGATCACAGCCGTGAATTCTTTGTTAAGAATGGTCGTTGCCCATACAGTCGTCGGCAATATCATAATGTAAATGTAGCTACAGATTGCGATCATTGCATAAATTATATTTTTGGTAAATCTGCAATAACCCTTTGTTGCAACCCCCTTGTCTTTTTGAAAAGATGTCATATTTTTCTCCTTTAAATGAGTTTCTCCTCTGCAATGCTCGATATACCCTGTTCATTGCTCATAATATGCCGATTTCGTAAGACAATCCCTGATTTTCCCTAGCCTAAGCGCTATTGTCCGCTCATCGAAACTCTTGCCTTTGATTTAGGATTTGCGGGATCATAGTCGTCCTTTGCCCAGCTTGAATCCTTTCCGAGCTTAAAGGTCGATTTCTCCTTCCTTTTTACAAAATCATCCCATTGAACTCTTGCCCTGTAGTGCTCATAAAGCCTTAAGAATTCCGCCAGGTAAATGGATGCCAGTTCTTTCCCTCCTTTAATTTCCAACAGGTTCTCGTCATTGTTGTAGTTGGAGTTATTGCTCATGTTGGCGGAACCCGTGTAGATAACCGGGTTATCGGTTTCAGCGTCAATAACAATAAACTTGTGGTGAATATAGACCGGATGTTTTCTTTTTCCAAAGCCGCTTTTTTCCCACCAGAAACCATCGGGAGCTTCATCTTTCTTAAAATACGAATGCCCGTAAACGTCCTTGTTATTTTTTGATCTGTGATAGATTTCAACTCTTGCAGTAACGTCGGCCCTGTCGCTTGTCATTTCCGGTTGAGTATCATCGACTTTATTTATCAAGCCGAACATCATTAAGCCCCGGTCGGCGGCTTCAAAAATCGCATCCCTAAGCTCGGCGTCGGTTGGACTGAACAGGGAGAAGATCACGGAAC
>SCSY01000395.1 GCA_004298625.1 Nitrospirota bacterium
CTGCTTTGATTGCGGTGGTGGGGTTCATGATGGTGGTACTCCTACTAAG
Organism: Nitrospirota bacterium; assembly: GCA_004298625.1. Lineage (GTDB taxonomy): Bacteria > Nitrospirota > Thermodesulfovibrionia > Thermodesulfovibrionales > UBA1546 > SCSY01. The sequence continues at coordinate 50 of SCSY01000395.1, forward strand.
CGGGTTGAGTTTTCCGCTCCCCCTGACGCCAATCAGGGAGGGCGGACTGTGCGGGTTGGCGTACCGGTAGTAGGCACCGGTGCAGCTCGCGCTGCCCCACACAGCCCGCCCATAAAGGGGTGCCATGTTGTGACGGACGTAAAAAAACCGCTGGGTGGCGGTTGTCCGCCTACTAAACCGGGACGCCAATCCCGCCTGCCGTTGTAGCGGCATTGGTCGAATGATGCGCCGTGCTGGGGATTTCGTCAATAATCGGCAAGCCGGCAACCCTTGCCTAAACCTTGACATGTTTCAACAGTTTTGCCGTAACCTTGCAGCGTTTCCGGCGCCAAAAAAGCACGGCATCCTTGGACATTTCACGCCCCGGCGCTCTGCAATAAATGTGGACATCATGGGACATTTCTACCGGCAAAACCTTCCCATTCTTCACCTTTCCCCCGTGCGCGGCCAACCCTGACATCTATGGACATGTTTCAACATTTTTTCGTCTTGTCTTTCCGTTGTAACCCGCGCCAGTGTTGGTTTCTAGCAGTTTTCCCGTTATTGCCATATGATGGGCAAATGTCCACGTCAATTCGGTAAATATGGGCACAAAAACCCGACGCTTGGCCGGGTGGTCGGGGTGTGGTTCGGCTTCAATGCTTCCGGTGAACAAGCGCCGGGTTGGTCACGATGCCGTCATTCGATAGGCCAAGCGCCTCCCGTTCGGCGAGGAAGATTTGAAGCTTCTCCTGCGTATCTTCCAGCGGTACGCCCAGCTTTTCGGCGAGGTCTTCCAGCCGGATCATGGGCGTCCCGTCCTCCAGGTATCCGTCCGTCTCGGGGATCAGCCCCATCCTTTGCGCTTCATCCGCCATTTCGTCCTTGAACTCGTCAGGTGCTAAGGCCATGGCTATCATCATTGCCCGGCTGACTTCGGGATGTTCCAACCCCAAGGTTTCGACAAGGCGTAAGCATTTGCTCATGGCGGTCTTAAATTCCGGCGTCATTTCCATCTGGCGCGCTTGGTAGCAGGGGGGATTTGCCGGCGTCCCTTCTTTCCAGTAAATCATGTCCATGCACTCGGCTATGCCTTCGTATTCTTCAAGCACCGTACAGCCGGTGCAGTTCAGTCTTTCGGGTGGGATGTTCATTTGCTGATTTCCTCTCTCGCTAGTTGCACCCATGCCGCCACGGTCATTTGCACGGGGTCATGGTGCCTTGGTGCTGGGTAGGTTGATGGGTTGATGTGGTGAAGATCGACGAAGGCAATCCATGGCCTTCTTGATGCTCTCCAGAATAGGACAGGCTTCCTCCCCGACTGCGCCGCCTGGTCAATGGCCTGATTCCACCATGCGTTGATGCTCGGTTTCTCCACCCGCTTGCACTCGAT
>SCSY01000396.1 GCA_004298625.1 Nitrospirota bacterium
GGTCGCCCCTCGAAATCGCAAGCCAGCACGGTGAGCCGGTATTCGCCCGGATAGCGCGCGCGCAAGCTGCGCATCGCGCGCAGCGCCAGTTCGCGATGGAAGCTTTCGGACAGCCCCAGTTCGCTCAAGCGTTCGGCGGCGAAACGCGCGGTTGCTGCGGCGCGTATCTCGGCCACCAGATCGGGCGCAGCACCCGCTGCTGCTGCGGCCTCGGCGACCAGATCGCGATTGACTTCTTCGCGCCAGGCATGGGTGACGGACAGCCCCTGGCCGATCTTGGCGAGCTTGCCCACCATCGCGCCGACAATAATGCGCTGCATGTGCCGCCCGGTCGCGCTCTGAAAGGCCGCCTTGACGAAGTCGCCCATCTGCACGAAACAGGCCGGCTCCAGTTCCGCGAATTCCCGCATTGCGCATTTTTCGGTGCGCCCGCCGGTGGTGAAAACCACCGTGGTTTGCCCCTGGTTAGCCGCGACCTCCACCGCCTGCACCACGCTGGCGCGGAACGCGGCAGTGGAATAAGGGCGCACGATGCCGGTGGTGCCGAGTATCGAGATGCCGCCGAGGATGCCCAGGCGGGCGTTGAGGGTCTTCTTCGCCATTTCCTCGCCGCCGGGCACGGAAATAGTCACTTCCAGCCCATCCCCGGCCTGGAAAATTTGGCCGCCGGCGGCGCGCACGTTATCCATGATGTTCTTGCGCGGCGCCGGATTGATCGCCGGTCCGCCCACTTCCAGGCCGAGGCCGGGTTTGGTGACTATGCCAACGCCTGCGCCGCCCTTGAGCACGATCTCACCGCCCGCGCCGGGCAGCCGCCGCACATCCGCGGTCAAATGCGCGCCGCCAGTCGCATCCGGGTCATCCCCCGCGTCCTTGATGCTCACCGCGTGCGCGACTGCGCCGTCAGCCCAGCCGTCGCTGATCGTGAAGGCAGCCTGCCGTCCGTTGGGCAGCATGCAGACCACGCTCGCAGGCACGATGCCCTCGACCAGCCCCAGCGTGGCAGCGGTAGCAGCAGCAGCCGAGTTCGCGCCGGTGGTAAAACCGGTGCGGTTGCCCCGCTCGCGTTTGCGGTCGCCCTTGCGCACCTTGGGGGAAGAAATTTGGTCTGGCGGCATTGATGCGATCAGGCAGTTTTAGGGTGGATAAGCGCGAGCCGCATCCACCAGCGCTCGGTGGATGCGCTACGCTTATCCACCCTACCCGATTTCAATTGGCCTAGCATCATCGGGTCAAGCAGCCTCGCGCTGGCGCGTTTCCGCCAGCGACAGCAAGGCGTGCAGCGCGGCGA
>SCSY01000197.1 GCA_004298625.1 Nitrospirota bacterium
AGGCTCTTTTCCTCATCCAAATGGATATTGAATTTCTTTAACTCGCTATCTGTCAGGGCAGTGAACTTGGCTTCAATGATGATTTCCTGTCTAATGTCATCATGGTGGAAACAGCGCTTCGACATTCTCGTTTTGCTGAAATTAAAAAAGAGGTCGAGCGCCTCAAGAATATTTGACTTGCCCGTGCTGTTTTCTCCGATAAGCGCTGTCAGGTCGGATATGGTCAACTCAATTCCCTCGGAATCGAATGTTTTAAAGTTTTGAATCTTAAGATGAGATATTTTCATCACACTACCTCTTTAAGACTTGGTGGGGCCATGTCTTTAATTTTTTTGACCGCCATTTGCCTCTCAACGCCCCCTCTCCCAAACCTGCCAGCATTATAAGCAAAAAAAGTGCAAAAGCGCAATAGAGCATAAAGAAAGGGTTCGAGGGTTCAAGTGAAAGCAACAGGCAACGGTTTATTTCTTTTTGGTTTCTATAAGTGCCTTCAATTTTTTTTCCAACACAGGAATATCGCGCTTAACAATTTAACAGGGCTATTAAATCTTTTTTTACATATTCCCTGACGAGCGGGTTAATGCTGTCTATGGTGCCGAGATCGATTCTTTTCTTCGTCTTATCTTCTAAAGTATTTTCGAGATGGGCAAGGTCCAACAATGAAAAATCGATAGGTGGTTTTATGGCGATGTCTATATCGTGATACCTCTTTTCATTTCTTGCAAAGCTGCCGAATAAGCAGGGACAGCGACCGGTTTTCGATAAAAGCTCCGAAATAAAAAAGGCGGCTTGAGAGCCGCCTTTTTCCAATTTTACTTTATATATCTTTTAGAACAATCCGCTCACTTTTCCCGTATTCACGTCTACATCAATCCTTCTGTATGCAGGGTCGGAGCTTGTGCCGGGCATGAGGCTGATCGTGCCTGCGCAAGGGCAGAGGAATTTGGCTCCTGAATAAATCAATATATCTCTGATGGGAAGTGTCCATCCTTTTGGAACTCCCTTGAGAGCCGGATCATGGGTGAGGCTCAGGTGGGTTTTAACCATCATGGTAGCGAAGTCGGCGTATTTGGGATCTTCTTCGAGCATCTTTGCCTTGGCCTCAGCCTCAGGCAGCCAGGAGACGCTGTCTGCACCGTAAACTTCTTTTGCTATGAGCGCCACGCGGTCGCGCAGCTTCATCTCTATCGGATACAGGTATTTAAAGTCATTCTTCTGGTTGCATGCGTCTATGACCGCGTCTGCCAGCTCAAGCGCTCCCTCACCGCCTTTAAGCCAGTGCTGGGATTCAGCGCAGCGTGCGCCTGCTGCCTCAGCGGCTTTTTTGACCGCAGCTACCTCGGCATTCGTGTCAGTATAAAAACGGTTGATGCAGACAACAGGGTTTATTCCCGACTTCCGGATGACATTGATCATGTGGACCATGTTGGCGCAGCCTTTTTCGACCAATGCTATATTTTCCTTTGTGTATTCTTCCGGAAGGGGTTTGCCGGCAACAACCTTCGGGCCGCCGCCGTGCATCTTCAGGGCGCGGACAGTTGTTGTAAGAACAGATACATGGGGTTTTAGCCCGCTGAAGCGGCACTTGACGTTCCAGAATTTTTCAAATCCGATATCTGCGGCAAAGCCTGATTCTGTGACATGGTAATCGAATAATTTCAGGCCTACCCTGTCTGCAATGATCGAGGACTGGCCTACTGCTATATTTGCAAAAGGTCCTGCATGCACAAAGCAGGGGTTGTATTCTGCGGTGCACATGAGGGTAGGGTTGATTGTATTACGCATGAAAGCAGCCATTGCATTGCCGACTTCGAGATCGCCGGTTGTAACTGGTTTGCCGCTCTTGTCAAAGGCAACTGTGATATTGTTCAGGCGTTTTTTAAGATCGGCAAGGTCATTGGCTACTGAAAGAATCGCCATGCACTCTGAGCCAACAGCAATACCGAATTTTGACTGCATCATGAACCCGTCCTGCCTGCCGCCGATTCCGATGATTATATTGCGGAGGCTTTGCGCGCAGAAGTCCATGATCCAGCCCATCTCCACGCGGGTGGGGTCTATGTCGAGCCGCCTCATCCTTGTGAGTCGCTGCAATTGCTCATCGTTATAATTACGCTCGTGCTGCATACGGGCCGTCATTGCCACCATGGCCAGGTTGTGGGCGTTCATGATGTCGTTGATGTCGCCGGTGAGTCCCAGAGAGAACTCTGTCATGGGAATAAGCAAAGAGTTGCCGCCTCCTGCCGCAGTGCCTTTCACATTCATGGTAGGACCGCCGGATGGCTGACGGAGCGCTCCTCCGACATTTACGCCGCGCTTGCCGAGGCCTTCCATCAGACCGCATGATGTTGTGCTTTTGCCTTCACCCAGAGGAGTAGGGGTTATGGCTGTCACTTCGATATACTTGCCGTCGGGCTTATTTTTGAGACGATTGATAATCTTGAGAAAATCAATTTTAGACAGGCGGCCCATGGGAAGCATCTCGTCTTTTTGCAGTCCCAGCTTCTCGCGCCACGCTTCTGGTGAGGGCATATTTTTTTCAGCTTCTTCGGAAATCTGCCAGTCGGCTAACTTCGTCGCATCATACGGCATTGTGAAAGTCCTCCTTTGTTTTAACATTAGCTGAAAGCTGTCAGCTATCAGCTATTAATAATTTATCAATGCATTCAAAAATTTTTCATTCATGCGTCTGAGATTCTTGCTCATGACAAGGGCAAGTTTTTTAAGTATCTGCGAGGCAAGCGCCACGTCTTCTTTTTCCATTTTTTCAAACTCTTCTTTCGGGAGTTTCAGAAGTTCCGTGTTTTCGATGACCAATGCATTAGCCTCGTGTTTGCGTTTTTCGAGTATGGAGAGCTCTCCGAAGAAATGTCCCGGTGTTAATACTGCAATGGTCTGTTTCCAGCCGTCGGGTGTTACCTTTGTTATCTCTATCTTCCCGGACCGGATCATATAAATACCCTTTGTGTCATCGCCTTCTTTGAAAAGAAAATCGTCTTTTTTTAGTGAAAGTTCCTTTGTGACCTTTGCTACTTTTTCCATCTCCCGATCGCTGATGTCCTCAAAGAGAACCTGTTTCTTAAGCTCTTTGGCATTTACCATATTCCCTCCTCTCATAACTGTTTATAAGCAGCCTAAACGATTTGAACCATTCAAATCGTTTTTTCTATTTTTACCGCGCAGACCTTGAATTCAGGCGTTTTTGCATACGGGTCCAGCGCATCGGTTGTCAGCACATTCGCTGGGGCTTCTCTGTAGTGCATAGGAATAAAGACCGTCCCTTCAGCGACCCTGTCGGTAATCCTTGTTTTTATGTCTATATTTCCTCTCCTTGAACTGACCCGTATTATATCTCCATTTTTTAGTTTTAGCGCTTCTGCATCTTTCTGATTTATTTCGATATAAGGCTCTCCGGCATGCTTTTCAATAGGGGCAACTCTCCTTGTCATCGAGCCGCTGTGATACTGAAAAAGATTCCTGCCAGTGGTTAAAATAAACGGATAATCTTTATCCGTGAGTTCCGCAGGAGGCGCATACTTCACAGTTGTGAAAGACACCTTTCCGCGCGGGAATCCAGCCTTGTAAAGATATTCCGTTCCCGGATGATCCTTTGTAGGACATGGCCAATGAATTCCGTTGTTCTGAATCCTGCCGTATGATATGCCTGCCAATGCAGGCCACAGCTCTCCGAATTCCTCGAATACTTCTTCAGAAGAAGAATATTTCATAGGATAGCCCATTCGATTCGACAGCTCCGAAATTATCCACAAATCCTCTTTTGCTTCTCCTGGAGGAGATACAGCCTTTCGCACAAGTTGAACTTTCCTTTCGGTACTTATAAATGTGCCGTTTTTTTCTGCAAAGCATACAGATGGAAGAACTACATCCGCAAGTTCCGCTGTTTCAGTCATAAAGATATCCTGAACAACGAGAAGTTCGAGTTTTTTGAGCGACTCCCGAGTATGCCCGAGGTTTGGATCCGTTATCATCGGATTTTCGCCCATGATATAAAGAGCCTTGAGTTTTCCTTGAGATGCCTGCTCTATCATCTCCGTAGATTTTAGTCCATCTTTTTCGGACAGT
>SCSY01000198.1 GCA_004298625.1 Nitrospirota bacterium
CTGGGTATTACCACGCCATGGCTTCCGTCGAGTCCCCTTAATCTGCATAGCTCGAAGAACCCCTCTATTTTTTCATTTACGCCGCCTATCGGCTGAACATCACCATTCTGGTCCATCGAGCCGGTAATGGCAATGTTCTGCTTTATCGGGACATTGGCAATACTGCTCAGTAATGCATATAATTCTGCACATGTCGCGCTGTCTCCCTCTACCATATCATAGAGCTGCTCGAATGTAATTGACGCTGAAATGCTTATGGGCTTCTTTGTTGCATATGTACTGCCTAAATAGTTTGTTAATATGAGCATGGCCTTTTCATGTATCTTGCCGCTCATCTTTGTTTCACGCTCTATGTTTAAAACCCCTGCCTTTCCTGTCCAGGTCTTCGCAGTTATCCTTGATGGTTTTCCAAAACTGTAATCGCCGAGATCCAGGACAGCAAGCCCGTTAATCTGGCCCACCCTGGCCCCTGATGTTTCAACTATCAGCGTTCCCTCTGCAATCATCTCGCGGAGGCGCTCTTCTATTCTGTTATTCCTGTAGACCCTTTCATCTATTGCCTTCTCCACATGTTCGCCCATAACAACCTTGCTTTTTGCCTTTAGCGCCCAATAGTGCGCTTCATTTATCAGGTCGGTTACCTCACTGAATTTTGAAGAAAGCTTTTCCTGATGATCGGCAAGCCTTGAACCATATTCAACAACCTTTGCAATCCCGGACCTGTCAAACGGAAGCAGTTTGTCATCCTTGCACTTTGCAGCGACAAAAGATGCATACTTATGAATATTTTCCTCTGTCCTGTCCATCCTGCTGTCAAAGTCGGCTTTGACCTTGAAAAGCTCCCTGTATTCTTCGTCAAGATTATAGAGGAGATAATAAAGATACGGATTCCCGACAAGTATGACCTTGATATCCAATGGTATGGCCTCCGGCTTAATGGTCGTTGTGGATACCAGCCTGTATTGCTCCCACACGTCTTCTATCTTTATATCTTTATTCCTTATAGAACGTTTTAATGCGTCATAGGCAAAAAGATTTCTCAGCAGGTCCAGAACGTTTATGACTAAATAGCCGCCGTTGGCCCTGTGCAGCGAGCCTGCCTTAATCATTGAAAAGTCCGTTATTGCGATGCCGTATTGGATCTTATGCTCAATCCTTCCAAAAAGATTGAAGTATGTAGGATTGCTCTCAAAAACGCAGGGAGCGCCCTTGCTCTCTTTATTGTTTACAAGGACATTGACGGTATATCTCGTAAAGGTCGGTTCCGCCTTTTGGGGTCTCATAAACGGCAGGGCCGGAGCCTGTTCCTCTGTTGTCTTAAAATCCTCAAGATGAGCCAGTATGTCTTCCTTTACATCCTCCAGGTAAGTGGTTATCTTTTCGTGGTCGCGATATTTGCTTTTTAATTCATCTATAAGGTGCCCGACTGCGGAAAGCGCGGCCTCCCGCTCGAGCTTGCCCAGAAGGTCTTTAACAAGCTTTTCTCCCTCCCTTAAGGTCCTGACAACATCATCGAGTTTTTCCTGAAGGGTCTTGCCGAGTTCCTCTATCTTTTTCTTTGTCTTATCATCAAGGGCGTCGAATTCTTCTTCATTTAACGGCTCGCCTGTTTTTTTAATAGGCACTATCAGAAGGCCGCTTACGGTTTTTCTTATAGAAAATCCCTTTGCCTGTGCCTCGTTTTCGAGATCCGAGAACAGGTCCTTTTGTTTTTTTTGAAATTCTTCAAGGATAAGGTTTTTCTGCTTTTCATATTCCTTTGATTCAAAAACCTTCGGTATCTCGACCCTGAGTATCTTGATAAGTTCGTCCATATCTTTCTGGAAGGTGACCGCGGTTCCGGGCTCAAGAGATACGGCTACCGGCTCATCGGCGTCCTTGAAATTATATACATAACACCAATCGGACGAAACAGGTTCGCTCAATGACTGCTTGGCCAGGATAGACCTTATAGTGCTCATCTTGCCTGTTCCGTTTTCTCCAAGGATGAAGATGTTGAATCCGGAATTTTCGAGGCTTATCCCGAAATCCAGGGCCTTCAGCGCCCGGTCCTGGCCGATCGTCCCCTCGAAAGGCGGCAGATCATCCGTTGTATCGAATTTAAAGATATTCATATCACAGCACTTATAAAGCTCGTCCATACTTAACTTATCAGGCATTTCCAACCTCCGCGATAAAATTTATTCGGATAACCGATAAAGACTTGTAAGAAAATGTAGCATAAAAAAAGAAATTAATAAAGTCTTGTAAAGGCGCAGCCCTTTCATATCAACAATGCAATTATGCCTTCAGAATCAATCCGGCTCTCTTTCTAAAACCCTGCATACGGTCTCGACAAGTTTCTGTCCCTTAAACGGCTTTTTCATGCATTCCTCGATGCCCGACTTTCGTAAATCCTTTTCCATCGAACCCAGGGGATAACCGCTCAGGGCTATAATCTTCACAAAGGGATTTTCGGCCTTGATCAGCCTGCTCAGCTCCATACCTCCCATCCCCGGCATTACCAGATCGGTAATAAGCAGTTTTATGTCATCCCTGTTGTCGTTAAAAATTGCCATTGCATCCTTTCCGTTTGTTGCCGTCAAGACCCTGTAATCCAATTTGATAAGTTTTTTGTATATAAGATTTAGCACTGATTCATTATCTTCTACGATTAATATGCTTCCTTCCCGTGCTTTCGGAGTTATAATCTCTTCTTTCATATCTTTCATAAAACTTATCTCAGCCCTGGCCCTGCCTGCAGGCAGATATATATTGAAAGTAGTGCTTTTGCCAACATCGGTCTTCACGGTAATATGCCCCTCGTGCTGCTTTACTATGCCGTATACCTGCGAAAGACCAAGCCCGGTCCCTTTGCCGACTTCTTTCGTGGTAAAAAACGGTTCAAATATATGCGGCAAAATATCAGGATGAATGCCTGTCCCTGTATCCGCAACGCTTATCGCTATCCAGTCGCCGCAAGACATATCAACTGCAGGCGGCGCGCCTATGGATTTTACGCTGCCCCGCGACAGCGTAAACTGCAATTTGCCGCCATCCGGCATCGCATCACGCGCATTCAGAGCCAGGTTCGTAAACACCTGCTGCATCTTTGCAATGTCGCCCTCGATAATATATTCTCCGGGGCTGCAATCAATGGAGATCTCGATATTTTCATGAATAGTCCTGCCTATGAACTTCGACAACTCTTTGAGGAACGGCATCAGATTGATTGACTGCAGCTCGGTCAGGGATTTACTGCTGAAATCAAGTATCTGGCGCACCAGTTGCGCAGCCCTTTCGCCGTTCAGCAGAATAGCCTCCACCATCTCCTTTTCTTCGTAAGGCAACCGGTAATCGGTTCTAAGAATATCCGCAAAACCTATAATGCCCGTGAGGATATTGTTAAAGTCATGAGCAATGCCCGCAGCAAGCTGTCCGACGGCAGCCAGTTTCTCCTGCGAGTTCAGACGCTCATCGAGCGTCCTTTCTTCCGTGACATCCTTCAGGACAAGCACCATCCCGCCTCCGGCGTCATTCTGGGCTATAGTCTTTCCCGCTATTTCAAATACAGCATAGGAAGGCCTATCAACTTTTATCTCATGCCACACCTTATAGGGCGTTGACAAGAGAAATTCCTCGGGAGAACGGCCTGATATGTCAGTTAAAACATCTCCGATATTTGCGCCGGCAAGCGCTTCGAGATATTTTTCTCCGATGCTGTTTGCAAGAATTATGCGGTGTTCTGCGTCAAGCAATGCAACACCTTCGGGAATATGGGTCACAAGGGCTTTCAGGGTTGAAACAAGTTTTTTCAGTTGCAGCTCAACCTCTTTACGCACCTTAATCTCGCCCTGAAGTTTTTCGTTCACCAAAATCAGGTCGGCAGTGCGTTCTTTAACTCTTAACTCCAAACCTTCATGGGCCCTCCTCAATTCTTCCTCTGCTTTTTTGCGCTCTTTTACTTCCTCCAATGCCTGATCGCGCATAATCCTGTAACCCTGAATGCGATGCGTTAAGTCCGTAACATCCTGAACAGCGAAAAGGGCATAAAACCCCGCCCCATCCCCTGCGCCGACAGAGGTCACTGTTGTATGCTGAATGCGCATCTGCCCGTCCCACAAGCGCGAAGGAATAATATATTTATGAAGCTGGGAGGAAAAGATTGTCGGCGGCCCGCCTTCAAAAATATTTTGAATGCGTTTATGGTATTCGGGACTGTTCAGATGAGGAAAATGGACGCTGATGTTCGTCCCTATGATATCCCTCCTGTTGATGCCGGTCCAGTCCTCGAGGCAACTGTTCCAGAAAAGAACCGTAAAGTCCTGCCGCAAAACAAACAACCCCAGAGGAGCATGGTCCAGGATGCAGAACTCTTTCTCGGCAACTTCTATATCGTTCAAGCCCGGCCTCCATAATCCTTGTTTATAGCCTCAAGCAGTGCATCGAAAGAGCCGACCTCGAAGATCAGTATTATATCTCCTTCAACGTAAAGCCGCTCAATCGTAAACCGCGTGCGCGCCAGCATGACGGTTGCATTCGGATCGCGTTTATCCAGGGTCAACAGGTTGTCCACGTTATCTTCCATATAGTTAGGGAGCGAATAATTAATGCTCTGTTTAAGAACATTGGAAATCGAGCCCATAACGCCGTTAATGACGATGTTGCCGACTTCGCTCAGCGTTCCCACCCTGACTGAATCGAGGTCTGCGGCTGCAAACTCTTCGCCTGTTAGAACCGCAACAAGTTTCGAGGCGCTGTCAGGAGGAAAAACAAGCGCTGCAGAGCCGGAAAACGGCCCTTTAAAACCGAGCCTTACGGCGGCAACCCTATACCTTCCGAGTTCCTCCATTTCCTTCTTCAATTCCGCCGGCAAAAGTATCTTTATGAAAGGAACCTGCAATTTAATATTACAACGAACCATCTCGCTCAACACACCTGCCGCCCTTCCGACGCCGATGTTTATCAACTCTTTCAGGGCATCGCCCTGCTCGACTGTAAGTTTCATCGTCCGGTCTCCTTTTTATCGGCAAGAATCGCATTAATCGTTCTGCGGAGTTCTTCTTCGTTAGGCGGTTTATTTATAACTGCAGAGGCTCCCAGCTCCATGCATTGCTTGCGCGTGCTTTCCTGAATATCCGCAGTCACCACAATCATGGGCGTGTCCACACGCTGATCTCTCAGGGACTTGATTATTTTGAGGCCGTCCAGCCCCGGCATTATGATGTCGAGCAGAATGCAGTCGGGTGAATTTGCAGAGGCGGCCTGAAGGCCCTGAAGTCCGTTATCGGCCTCGATTATTTTGTGACCGTCCAGTTTCAGGATGCTGCATATCTTCCCCCGCATATACAAGGAATCGTCAATAACCAGAATTAAGGCCATGAGTTCTTCTCCTTTGCCGTAACCAAATTATAACAAAACCCTTAGAAAAGCTTAAGCCCTCGGGTGATGCTCACGGTATACTTTCTTAATCCTGTCGGTAGACACTTTTGTATATATCTGGGTTGTTGATATGTCCGAATGGCCGAGCATTTTCTGAACAGACCTGAGGTCGGCTCCTCCCTCAAGCAGATGTGTTGCAAAACAGTGCCGCAGAGTATGCGGCGAAAGCTTTATGCCTGCCTGGTTGCCGGATTTTTTGATCGTCTGCCAGAAACGCTGCCTGGTCATAGCCTTGCCCCTGTTTGTAACAAAGAGAGAATCCGAGTGTCTTTTCTTTAAAATAGCAGGCCTGAGTTCTTTTATATATTTTTTTATTTTATCGAGCGCCCTTGAATTTATCGGCACAACCCGCTCCTTTGAGCCCTTCCCTGTAACCCTGAGAAAACCTGCCTCAAAGTTTATACTGCCGGTTTTCAAAGAAACAAGCTCGCTCACCCGCAGGCCCGAAGAATAAAGAAGTTCCAGCATTGCCGAATCTCTTAGAAACGTATGGCTGTCGGCTCCGGCGTCAAGGAGAGACATAACATCTTCAAAGCTTAACGCCTTTGGAAGCCGCTCCCATTTTTTAGGCGTCTGAAGGTTTTCCGAGGGGTCCTCTTTGATAATCTTTTCTATCATCAAATATCTGCAAAGCCCGCGGATCGAAGATATAAATCTGCAGATACTCGGCGTTGAATATCCATCCTTAACCTTATTAAGAAAATCTAAAATGTCAGACTTGGCAAATGAATTCAGCTTTTTATTTTCTGAATCCAGAAATTTTTGAAACAATGAAAGGTCGCGTGAATAAGACTCTATCGTATTTTTAGAGAGTCCTTTTTCCACAGAGGCATAAACAAGAAAATCTTTTAATGGTTCCACAGGCGGTGTTCTACCCTGCGTTTCTTATGAAACGCAGGGTAGAACTGTATATATCAAACTTCATTACCTCTTTTTTGGCGCTGCAGGAGCAGAAGATATAGGCGCTGACGGAGCAACTGCCGCAGGCGTATAGCTTCTTTCATCCATGCTGTTGAATATCTTCAGGTTTTTTACCACATTCGGGTCTGCCTTTGACGAATGGCACATTGCACAGAAATCCGTCATCTTCGCGCCCTTTGAAGTGTCAACTCTGAGATACTTATAAAACGGATTGGAAGGATGAGGGTCGTGGCAGCCCACACACTCTAATTTGCCTTCCCTTAAAAAAGGCGCAGGAACAGTTGCAACCTTTGTGTTCGGGGTTACGCCGAAAGGATGGCTCATGTGCCCTGATACAGCCATTATGCCCATACCGCCCTTATCCGGCGTTTCATGACAACCCAGACAAAGGGCTGTTGTTCCGGTATTCGGCTGTTTTGTTTTCGGGTTGATGGCTTTTTTGTTCGGCTCAACTGCAAAGATTATTTCTCCCTTTGCAGTATGGATGCCATGACAGCCTGTGCATAAAAGACCGTCATGCGCACCGCTCGCCCACGACATCGAGACCAGCGACAGGACAAAAACAGATACGGCAAAAATCCTTAGAAACATACAAAACCTCCTTTAAAGTTAAAATTTTAGATTTATTATACTTATCCGTTGTCCTTTCCTCAACCCCAAACAATTTTTTATTATTTATAGGATAGTTAATAAAACTTATAGCTCAAAACCGGCCAATAATTCCCCCTTTAGCAAAGGGAGATTAGGGATTGACGTAGTGTGTGTCCGTGGTGTTGCGCGTGTCAGTACGCAAGTGAGGACTCACTTCCTCTCCTGCTGTTCCGCAGGTGATTGCGCGGAAACTTTTGTTGACCGGGCTTTTACGCGGTTTCGGTAGTCCACCATCTCCTTATCAAATGCAGGGTAGCCTTGGTAAGCAAGTGCAAGAGAGATTGCCAGTATCACTCCGCCTGCAATACGTTGCATCTTGGAACCAAATAATGTTGGAACTATCGCAAGAACGACCGCGACAATGAAAGACATGAACTGACCCGCAGGCGACATGATTATGAGGCCGAGGAAGGTTGCAGCTGCCGCAGCCCAGGCCAGCGCGGATGCAGAGTGAGGATTCATTTTCATGGTCGCTACTCCTATAATAATCGGCGTGCTTTGGCGCATCCGGCGCCGAATTCACGTAGTTGATCGACTTTAGTCATTAAAGAAATAAACCGACGACACCAGCCCGTCAGACCCAAACTGTAAGTTGCAGGTGAACCGCCCGAACGATTTTGAATCATGAACGAAGGCGCGACCTTCGATGAGTGAAGAAACCCTGTAGCCGTATTGCGCCGCTTGTGCTTGGACCTGCTCGATCGAAGTGCCGACCGCGAGGGAACTACAAAAGCTTTGCATTTGACCGGGGCCTGCTATAAACGGCCAAACGACCCATCCAAAGCCGGATAGCAACAACAGCCCAAGGACAACACTGATGCGCTTGAAGCGAGGCGAATTTTTCATGATATCCCGATCCCTGTCTTAACCTTCATGCAAACCTCCCTCTTGTCTTTGATCGTAATCACTTTGCGCCCAAGATCTTGCGCCGAGCGGATAGTTCGGTAATTGCATAATTGCAGGCCTGATCCCGCTGCCCTCAAACGAATACATTTGAACCGGCCTCACTTCGCAGGCGTAATCGTTCCCGGTCCGCAATCGGCTATGCAGCGGCGCGGGCCAAGCACTTTCATCGTCTCAGCCACTTTTCGCGCAATGCCGAGCGCGGTCGTCTTGTCAACACCAACGTCAGAGGGGCCCGAAGAACTGATTCCGATGTTCACATAAGCGTCGTTGAATCTCACGCGCGCATAGAACACGTAGTATGTCGAACCCTCGATGAGTGGGATGTGTTTCCATTCGAACATTCGGCCGGAGCTCAGCGTTTCCCGCTCCGTGTAGTCGCCGGGATCATTCGCGGCCTTGCGCTCGACGCGCAGCGCGTATTTCAGCGCATCGTTCTTGAAGTAGGCGTAGCCGCCGGTTTCGTGGAACTTCTCGACCGTCCAGCCGCCAGGCATGACGTAGGAAATCCCTTCAAGCGTCTCAACCGTGGCGCCTTCCGGCACGGCGATAGGCGTTGCCTTGGCTTTGCCCGCGGCTGCCGAAGGACAATTTTCGGCGACGGAGTCCTTCCACTCTTTGAGCTTACCGGCGTGCTTCAGGGCAATCTCGTCATTGTCCTTCGGCGGCGGGTTGTCGCGCCAGATGTCGATCGCGCGTTGATAGTAGGGGCAGGATTCCGGTTTCTTGTGCGGGCCAAACGCCGAGGCCGTCAGACCGAGGCACGCTTCGACATAGGCGGAGAG
>SCSY01000199.1 GCA_004298625.1 Nitrospirota bacterium
TTGAATGGAACCTGCAGCGCACGTTAGCGAAAGTCAATTACCATATTCACACGGATGCCATCAAAGAAAACCTAATTCCATCGGAACTCACCAAGCAGCAAATAAATTTTGTTTATGCCAATGAAGCCGACATGCTGAATGTGGCTTTGTTTGGAATGACCGCCAAGCAATGGAGGGATGCAAACCCGAAAGCTGAGGGAAACATTCGGGATACCGCAAGTATTGAACAGTTGGTCGTGTTGAGCAATATGGAAAGCATCAATGCAGTTTTAATTCATCAGGGATTAAAACAAAGTGAACGACTGCAGCAGCTCAATACTGTTGCAATCACTCAGATAAAATCATTGATTGGAAATAAACAAATAGCCAGGATTAAAAAATAAATGTCACTAAAATGCTAAAACAAATTAAATCCGACATCTATCATCTTCTCCATCCCAAGATGGCATTTTTTCTAACGAGTATCGGCAAAGACAAAAAGCCGAATGTCATGACGTGCGCATGGGCGACGCCTGTGAGCGAGGAGCCGCCGATTGTCATAGTCTGCGTCGCAAAAGAAGCTTATACGGCGGAGCTTATTAAAAAGACAAAAGAGTTCGTGATAAATATACCGACAAAGAAGTTTTTGAAGGAATTATGGATCTGCGGAAAGATATCCGGCAGAGATACGGATAAATTCAAAAAATCAGGGCTGAAGATTAAGAAAGCAAAGAAAGTTAAGCCGACTGTGATTGACGGCTGCGCAGGTTATATAGAATGTAGACTACTGAAGACTGTTGAAGCTGGAGAGTGCTATGCATTTTTCGGAAGCGTTGTTTCGGCTTATGCCGATGATAAATACATGAGGGACGGATTATGGTTTGAGGACGCCGGTATTCCGCTTCATCTTGGGGGATCGAGGATAGTTTATGCCAAAAAGAAATGATATTAAAAAGATATTACTGATAGGTTCCGGTCCTATTGTCATAGGCCAGGCTTGCGAGTTTGACTATTCAGGCACTCAGGCCTGCAAGGCATTGCGGGAAGAGGGCTATAAGGTAGTTCTTGTCAATTCCAATCCCGCGACTATTATGACTGACCCTGAAATAGCTGATGCGACCTATATCGAGCCGCTGACAGCAGAGATTATTGAATTGATCATTAAAAAAGAAAGACCTGATGCATTGCTCCCTACGATGGGCGGGCAGACAGCTCTTAACCTTGCAGTAGAGCTTGCGGAAAGTGGTATTCTCGAAAAATATAACGTAGAGCTTATCGGCGCAAAGCTTCACGCGATCAAAAAGGCAGAGGACAGGGAACTCTTCAAAGATGCGATGGGAAAGATAGGGCTTGAAGTACCAAAGAGCGCCGGCATAGGAAGCATGAAGGACGGGCTTGAGGCTATCGAGCATATCGGATTCCCCGCTATTCTGAGGCCCTCGTTTACTCTCGGAGGCACAGGCGGCGGGATTGCATACAATATGGAGGAATATACCGAGCTTCTTGACAAAGGTTTAAAACTCAGCCCTGTTCATCAGGTCCTGGTGGAGGAATCTGCCATAGGATGGAAGGAATATGAGCTTGAAGTAATGCGCGATACAAAAGATAATGTCGTGATAATTTGCTCGATAGAAAACCTTGATCCGATGGGAATACATACTGGAGATTCCATCACGGTTGCGCCTGCGCAGACCCTGACAGACAAGGAATATCAAAGAATGCGAGATGCATCTATAGCGATAATCAGGGAGATCGGAGTTGACACTGGAGGTTCAAATATCCAGTTTGCGTTGAATCCTCAGAACGGCAGGATGGTTGTTATAGAGATGAATCCGCGTGTTTCAAGGTCTTCTGCTCTGGCGTCAAAGGCAACCGGATTCCCTATTGCAAAGATTGCCGCAAAACTTGCGATTGGCCTTACTCTCGAAGAAATACCAAATGACATCACAAAAGGGACGCCGGCGTCATTCGAGCCCACAATAGATTATGTAGTGACAAAGATTCCAAGGTTTGCCTTTGAAAAATTCTCCCAGGCCGACCCTACGCTGACGACACAGATGAAATCGGTCGGAGAGGTTATGTCGATAGGAAGAACTTTCAAGGAATCATTGCAGAAGGCAGTGAGGAGCCTTGAGATCGGGAGTCATGGATTTGAAGATATGGAAATAAGCTCCGGTGAGCTTACGGCAAAGCTCAAGATACCAAATGCCGAGAGGCTCTGGTATGCTGCACAGGCATTGAGAAACGGGATGACAGTTGATGAGCTATACAAGCTTACGTGGATTGATCCGTGGTTTCTGAATAATATAAAACAGATTGTGGAGATGGAAGAAGAAATAAAGCTGTCAGCTGTCAGCGCTCAGCTCTCAGGTGAAATGCTTAGGAAAGCCAAAGAATACGGTTTTTCAGACAGGAGGATTGCTGGGCTAACAGGCAGGAAGGAAGCTGAGATAAGGAGATTAAGAAGCGAGATTGGCTTAAAGCCTGTATACAAGATGGTTGATACGTGCGCTGCAGAGTTTGCGGCGTATACGCCGTATATGTATTCGACGTATGAGAAACCGTTCTATAAAGGGATTGGGGACTGGGGATTAGGGATTAGTAAAACCAACCCCCAACCCCTAACCCCTAACCCCTATACGGAATCCGAGGCCAATCCCACTGATAAGAAGAAAGTTGTGATTCTCGGCTCGGGGCCTAACAGAATAGGACAGGGTATTGAATTCGATTACTGCTGTGTTCATGCGGTCTTTGCACTGAAGGAACTTGGATACGAAACGATTATGGTCAACTGTAATCCCGAGACTGTCAGCACAGACTATGACACTGCCGATAGGCTTTATTTTGAGCCTCTGACTATCGAGGATGTGTTAAGCATTATCGAGGTCGAAAAACCAGAGGGTATTATAGTCCAATTCGGAGGTCAGACTCCGCTAAAGCTTGCAGTGCCGCTTGAGAGGGAGGGCGTAAAAATTCTCGGCACTTCCCCTGATTCGATAGACCGCGCAGAAGACAGGAGGAGGTTCAAGGAACTCCTTCACAGGCTTAATCTCAAACAGGCAGACAGCGATACTGCCATGTCCCCTGAGGAAGCGGTTGCAGTTGCACAGAAAATTGGATACCCTGTTATGGTCAGGCCTTCTTATGTTCTTGGTGGAAGGGCCATGGAGATTGTCTATGACGAGAATTCACTCCTTGATTATATGAAACGGGCTGTTAAGGCGTCTCCCGAGCATCCTGTGCTCATAGATAAATATCTTGAGGGGGCCGTTGAGGTAGATGTAGATGCCATCTCTGATGGAGTTGATGTGTTTGTCGGCGGAGTTATGGAGCATATCGAGGAGGCAGGAATTCATTCAGGCGATTCCGCATGTTCCCTGCCGCCATATTCGTTAAAAAAATCCGTTGTAGAAGAAATAAAAAATCAGACAAAGACCCTTGCCAGGGATTTGAATGTTATCGGTTTGATGAATATTCAGTTTGCGGTCAAGGGCGATGATATATATATAATCGAGGTTAATCCGAGGGCGTCAAGGACCAT
>SCSY01000200.1 GCA_004298625.1 Nitrospirota bacterium
CCACAGGATGCCCGTGCGTATCGTTTACCTTCTTGAAAAAATCAATGTCTATAAGAAGCAGGGAAATGGATTCCGAATACCTGTTCAACTCTCTGAGTTTTTCTGATAATTTTTCCTGGAAGATCCTGTGATTATAGAGACCTGTAAGGCCGTCGGTGGTTGCCAGTTTTTGTATTTCCGCATGCAATTTTGCATTTGCTATTGATGTTGACGCCTGATTGCACATTACCTTAAGCAATTCTATCTGGAAGGTATCAAGAAAATCTTTTTTCCCGGAGGACATTACAAACAGGCCAAGCAGCTTATTTTCATAAAGCAGCGGCATGACAAAGATCGAGCAAATTTCGTCGCTCTTAAAAGGCATTACCGAAATCCGGTAGTTTGTCATATCAGCCATGTATAACTGCTGCATGTTTTCAACTGCCATATTTATAAAGGTTCCCTTTAGGTCAAATTGGTTTTCATTTTCCTGTATATTTCCGCTATGGTGGATTAACTCAAACATTGGCCCTTCTG
Organism: Nitrospirota bacterium; assembly: GCA_004298625.1. Classification (GTDB taxonomy): domain Bacteria; phylum Nitrospirota; class Thermodesulfovibrionia; order Thermodesulfovibrionales; family UBA1546; genus SCSY01. The sequence continues at coordinate 517 of SCSY01000200.1, forward strand.
AAATAAAGAAAAACGCCTGCGAAGATGCGATCTTCTTTGCTCCCTCGCAAAGCTTCTCTGCAATGACATTTATATCGAGAGACGAAACCAGGTTGGAACTCTCTTCATTGAGTATCTTCAGGCCGTTGTAATCACGCGTTATCCGCGGGTATATCCTTTCCCTCTCGAGTATCCTGATAAGATAGGTGGTGAACATATGCGCCATATTCTTTTCCGGTTCGGTGAAAGCCGCATATCTTGAACTGTCAGCCGTTAAAACTCCAATTAAGGCAGACCCATCCATTACGGCAACAGCGAGGAGAGAGGAGATATTGCCTTTTTTTATGTAGCCGATTTCCAACCCCTTCTCCGGTATCTCTCCGGAGTAGAAAGTCTTTTTATCTTTCAAGCATAAGGCAATCATCCCATTGCCGGTAACAATGATATCGCCTTTTTTTTCAGTCGAGTTTCTAAGCGTAAAACTGCTGTGATACGGCGTAAAAAAATTTACCGAATCGGCAAGAAGCGCCTGTTTTATCGTGAGAAGGAGTTCTTTTATCTCTTCATCTGTCTTGAGCATAGATGCAAGATAATGGGATACGGCCTCGTCGCTGCTCAGAGCCTCTGTCCCTGTTCCCGGAGCTATATCTCTTGCAGTGTCTTTAATCGTTTTCAGGGTAGCCAGAGCCTTTTCCTTTTCCTCTCTGAACCTGCTGAATATGAGAGAGGAAATTACGGCTGTTAACAGCAAGGAAGACGAAAATGCAATCTCCTCATTGCCGATTCCACGCGCAAGGAAGGTCTTTAGCCCGAAGGATGTGATAAGTAGGGATAGGGGTATGATAGTTTTCCAGTTATAAAAAACCGCCATAACGACAATAAGGGGGAAATAGGCAATTTTCAGCCATGTAAAATTCAGAGCATGTATTGCGCCTGCATAAATCAATGTTAAAGAAAAGAGAAAACCGAGAGCTAATTCTTTTGTTCCTTTTCTGTTGCCTGCAAAGTGGAGCGTGGAATATACTAAGGCGGTTGCTGCGCTGAATAAAAACCAGGGGACCGGTCTTGTTACAGGTAAATCCATCAGCAGGCCAATCCACGTCAAAATAAGACAAAGGAGCGGGATGCCCCTCTTTATCCGGAAGCCCTGCCCTTTTTTATCTCCTCTTCCCTGAAAAATTTCTTGTATAAAACCTCCCACTCAGGACTCCCCTCAACCATTTTTTTAGAAAAGGACTGGAGTTTTTTCCGTACGGCTTCATCCATATCAGCGCCTACTTTAAGCTCATTGGATATTATGCGTTTTATCTCGCGCCTTACTGCGCCTTCTTCTTCGTTCAGGGCAATCAGGTCTCGGTCCATCATCCCCTTAAGGAGCACGTGCGTCAGATGCGTTACTTTATCTTCAGAGAGCATCATAGTATCAGGTTTCTTTCCTTCACGATTTTTTGCTTCGTAAGGTCAAACAGCCTTCTGTAGTCGAGCCTGCTGCGCTCAATCTCAGGGCTATGTTTTTTCAACAGCTCCCTTACTTCTTCGTTAAGCCTGTCTTCCACCGTAAGCTCTTCCAGCATAATCTCTTCAGCTCCGGCAAGTAGTTTGTCCATCGGGACGCGCGGTTCGATAAGATCCTTGGCGACAATGCCGTCAATAACCTTCCTGGTTAACAGCGACACCCACGTTTTGGGGATTCTCATGGTCTATTTTTCTACGAAAGAAAGAAGCGCTATGTTTCTGGCCCTTTTTATCGCTTCGTTCAAATCTCTCTGATGCTTTGCGCAGGCGCCTGTCATCCGCCGTGGAAGAATCTTCCCCTTGTCCGTTAGATAGTGTTTTAATGTCTTGGTGTCTTTGTAGTCTAAAAACTTTACTTTTTCTGCGCAGAATCTACAAAATTTTTTTCTTTGAACTCTTCGTGGCTGCAATATATTCTCCTTTCTTTATTCAGTGTCAGTGCTTAGTGTCCGTGTAAGTTTTTTTATTTACTGTCACTGTTCACTGTCACTAATCACCAATATTAAAACGGTTCTGAATCCGTTATTTCTTCCGGTGGTGCAGCTTCATCAGATGGGCCGGAATCTTCCGCCCCTGTCTCGCCCTGAGCCGAAGTTCTCTTTGACAAGAATCTGACTGAATTGGCAACTACCTCGAACTTGCTCTTCTGCTGCCCTTCGGACTCCCATCTTCTTTCCTGCAGCCTTCCCTCAACAAGAACGGATTTCCCCTTGCTGAGATACTGGCCTACATTTTCAGCCTGTTTGCCGAAAACAACAATACTGATGAAAAGCGTTTCGTCTTTGAATTCGCCCTGATGCTTTACCTTTGAGTTTACAGCTATTCTGAAAGAGGCAACTGCCGTCCCCTGAGGTGTATACCTGAGTTCGGGGTCTTTCGTTAAATTTCCTATCAATATTGCTTTGTTATACATTTACGCCTCGCTTTTGGGGGCTGCCTTTTCTCCGGAAACAGCCGCGCCTGCTGCCGCGACAGGAGCTGCCGGCAACGCTGCGTCAATCTGCTTTTGACCCAGCTTCAAAACCATATATTTCATCACGGGATCAAAGACCTTATAATAATCCTCGAGTTTTCTTATCGCCGCAGACGGGGATTTAAAAAAGAGAAGAAGATAAAAACCCTTGTTCTGTTTTTGTATCTCATAGGCCAGTTTTCTTCTGCCCCATACATCAACCTTGAGAATTTCTCCGCCGGAACTTGTTATGAGGTCTTTTATCTTCCCTGAAGCAGTTTCGATGTCTTCGTCGCTGAGAGACGCATTGAAAATAATAATATTTTCGTAGATGTCCATTCGTGAACACCTCCTTATGGATTTATCCCGACAACTTCGGGATTTGCAGCCCTACCCTGTATAGAGAGAGCAAGGAGTTAGTATTTATAACATAAAAAGCCGAATAAAATCAACAACGCTCCCTAAATCCTTTTTATCGCCTCTGCCCCCAGTTTTTTCAAAAATCTCTCCCTCTTTTTTTTATCCTTAATCTCCGACAGGGCTTTTGTGCGGATTTTTTTGATGGAATCGAGACGACGGCCAAATTTTGGACCGTAGAGTTTTTCCAGTTCCTTTCTTATTGCTTTTGCAATTGAAGGGCTGACCCCTGATGTGGATATCGCTATTGTGAGCGGCCCGCGCCTGACAACGGAAGGGGCAATGAAGTTGCAGAGCGAAGGAGCGTCTACGACATTGATAAGATTCGGAGCGTCCGCAGACACTTTTTTATTTGTCTCCATGGAATCAGTGGCGGCTATGGCAAGAAAAGCATTCCGAATATCGCCTTTTTTATATTCCCGTGAGATATGCCTTAAATTTCCCTTTGAACCTTTTGCCCTATTTAAACTCTTTACACTTTCTTTCCTGAGCCTTTTTGTGAGTTCAGGGCTTATTACGGTTATATCAGCGCCTGATTCAAGCAATGATAAAACTTTTCTTTCCGCAACCCTGCCTCCGCCGACCACGACACATTTTTTGCCCTTCAGGTTTAAGAAAACAGGATAGTAACGAGGTGAGGTCATTACTTTTTGCCGGGTGATAATTCTTTCTTTGCCTCAGGGACAAGATTATTATTAGGATATTTTTCTATTAGGAGTTTGAAATATTCCGATGCCTTATCTTTATTGCCGTGTTTTTTATATGCCGATGCCAGGCTGTAGAAGACCTCGGGTTCTTTCCTGAAACCCGGATATTTCTGAAGCAGAGCCTGAAACCTGTTGATGGCTGCATCATAAGAGCCCTTATTATAATAAAAAGTCCCGACAACAAATTCGTAATCAGCCAGGATATCTTTGCATTTCTCGATCCTTGCGTCCAGTATGTCCCTGTAAGGATTTCTCGGGAACATCTGTTTCAGCTTTTCGAATTCAGCCAGCGCCTTGGACGCCGCGCCGTATCCCCTCTCCGAACTCTCTATCTGGTTGAAGTATATCATCGCGACCTGATACTGGGCATAAGACGCATATTTGTGCTCGGGATAAATCTCCAGAAATCTTTTGTATTCTTCAACAGCGCGGTCGGGTTCTTCTTCCTGAATATAGGTGTCCGCAATTCTCAATTGCGCCAGAGGGGCATACTTTTTCGTGAGGTCTCTGTTCCTGATCTCAAAGAATGAGGTCCTGGCCTCTTCGTATTCTTTTCTCTCCATCTGTTCATTAGCCGTTGCAAATGCCTTCTCGGCATCAAATGCCTGATCGGGCTTTGCGGTCTCTTTTGAGCATGAAAAAACAAACAATAAAGATAAAAGCAGAAATGCTATTTTAATTTTTTGCATATTATTATTTAAACTTTAAAGCGTGTCTTTAGTCAAGGCAGTATTTTTTCCAAAAATGCAGCTTTTAGTCTCGCTCTTCACCCCACATACGAAAATCTTTTCTTAAACTCCTCTATCTTCATATTCCCTGCTGATGCGAGGTGTTTGATATTTCCAAGCTTAAAATCGCTCTTTTCGAGCCTTATCATATATTCCTTCGCGACAAGATATGTTTCGGATGCAATATCAACATAGCGTATCTTTGTCTTGTCCGTATCAGGCTCGAACATCTCGCAGAAAGGAACAGACTTCAGTTTTCCTTCGTAAAAAACTATCATCGAGCCGGTGCCGCCCATCATGAGAAACCTCACGGCGCCGTATCCGAGGTTTCTTGTATATTCAGCGTCAAACGGAATGGGATCCGCTGCCCTAAGTTCATAGCCGATATTTTTGTCTACGATTGTGACCTTTATCCCGCGGCTTTCAAGGCTTTTTTGAACTATGGTCTTCATAACCCTTCCGAGCTGGATCTCGGAGAGCCTGACCCTTCCTGTTTCATCCTTTTCTATTACTTCGTATTCCAGAAGCTCTTTCTGGTCGAATTTATTCGCAATCCCCTCTGCCAGGACAGCGACGCCGTAATTCTTGCCCATTGAGAGCCTTTTGATGATTGAACCTTCGAGTATATCGGCGACTTTCTTTGCAGAGAGCTTTTCTTCTTTCCCGCTCACGGCGGATCCTGTGGAGAATTCTTCCGGAATTAATGTTATTGCTGCGCCCGATGCCTTTCCGATTCCAAGCGCAAGATGGCCTGTGAATCTGCCCATTGTTGTGACAAAATACCATCTGTCTGTTGACCTGGCATCTTCTATGATATTTTCGACAAGCTCAACGCCCCAGTGCCTTGCAGTCTCATACCCGAATGTAGGCATCCCGGCAGGCAAAAGCAGGTCGTTGTCTATTGTCTTTGGAACATGCACTACTGCAATCCGGCCTTTAGCCTCTTTTTCTATCCACCGCGCCATATAGAGCGTGCCCTCTCCTCCGATTGTTATCAGATACCTGACCTTTAATGATTTAAGTGTAGACATGAGGGTCTTAAACCCTTCTTTCACTTTAGCGGGAAATTCCCGTGAAGTTTTCAGGATCGAGCCGCCTGCGCCGTGGATCTGGGTTACATCATCTATTTTGAGTTCTATTATCTTTTTCCTGTCGCCTGCAAAAAGGCTCTTAAAACCTCCGACGATGCCTATAACCCTCATGCCTTTTTCTATTGCAGCGATTGTAGCAGCGCTTATAACCCCGTTTATTCCCGGTGCAGGCCCCCCGCCGACAACTATCGCGATAGTTTCTTTCATATACGAAAATTCTAACATAAAGGCAGCATTGCTTAAATGAAAAAATTAGCGGCAACTATTGCATTTTGCAATAAAACAGTTTTAAAATTGCTTGATGTTTCGATTTGAGTCAAGCATACAGAACAAGGTCAGGGCCGGGTATTACATCTGCCTCGCCCTCATAATCGTTGTTTCTCTCCTGAATTATCTCAATCTGACGAGGATTGACAGAAAGATTAATTTCGGCTTTATCATCTCCGAACTTTTTGACACAACCCTTGAGATGAGGAGATTTGAAAAAAACTATTTTCTCTATAGAGACAAAGAAGACTACGCAGAGAATTTGCGCTTTACGGAAAAGGCGGAATATATTATCGGGCAGAATAAGGGGGACATTAAAAAACTCTCGATAAAGGCAGATGTGTATGCCCTGGAGACCGACATCAGGGAATATAAATTGCTGATGCAGAGATATTTCAAGCTGGATAAAACTCTCCACCCTGTTGATGCCTATGATCTGGAAGGCAGGATAAGGTTAAGGGGAAAGAAACTTGTCACTGCAACAGAGGCCGTATCAGTAGCCGAACGGAAATATATTCAGTCACTTATAAAGTCTTCGGGAAGGGTTCTTGTTGTTTCGGTAATTTTCCTGATAATTGCAGGATTAATCATAGGCCAGTATCTGTCCCGCATGGTTGTGAGGCCCTTAAAACAATTGGAAGGCTGCATGCGGCTGATAGCCGATGGAAAATTCGATACTCTCGCATGCGACTCGTCCGAGACGGAAATCGTGTCCCTGAGCAAGGCCTTCAGCAAGATGATAAAAGAATTGGAATTAAGGCAGATGAAAGTTATTATTCAATCCGAAAAACTCATATCTCTCGGGACCATGGTCTCGGGAATTACGCACCAGCTTAATAATCCCCTATCGAACATATCAACCTCCTGCCAGATATTGAATGAGGAGATAGATGAGGCCGACATAAAGTATAAGAGAGAACTGCTGGAGCAGATAGAGGGGCAGGTCGAGAGGGCCAAGTCTATGGTGCATTCCCTCCTTGAATTTGCAAGGAAAAAAGAATTTAAGGCAAAACCCCTGCCGCTGAAGGATTTAATGGATGATACTGTCAGACTCTTGCAGGGAGATATTCCCACAAATGTCGGGATAGAGACGGATATTCCCGAAGACGTCTGGATAATTGCCGATAAGCAGCGGATACAGCAGGCCTTCTTAAACATTATTAAAAACGGCATTGATGCAATACCGGAGGAAGGAGAGGTTTCCATTTCAGCCGAAGAAAATAGTGAGACGAAAACAGTGGAGATAAAAATTAAAGATACCGGAGCCGGCATAGAGCAGGAAAACATTGCAAAGATATTTGAGCCGTTCTTTACCACAAAAGATGAGGAAAAGGGGTCCGGCCTTGGGTTGTTCGTTGCCCGTGAGATTATCGAAGAACATGGAGGCTTCATAGAGGTTGAGAGTGCAGCAGGACAGGGAACAACCTTTTCTATAAAACTACCTTTAAAGGAGACTTGATGGAACATAAGGCAAAAATACTTATCGTTGACGACGAACAAATTGCTTTAAAAAACCTGGAACATATCATGCAGAAAGAAGGGTACAGCGTCGTGGGAACTCAGAGAGGCCCGAATGCCCTGAAGCTTATTGAAGAGCAGTGGTTTGATGTCGTGCTTACGGACCTGAAGATGGAAAAGGTTGACGGGATGCAGATATTGAAAAAGTGCAAAGACCTTTATCCCGACACAGAGGTGATAATGATAACCGGATATGCAAGCATTCAATCTGCTATTCAGGCTATTAAAAAAGGGGCTTATGATTATATTGCAAAGCCGTTCAAGCTTGATGAAGTAAGAAAGGTAGTCAGGGAGGCGATAGAAAAGGTAAGGCTCAAAAAAGAGAACGCACAGCTCAGAGAGCAGATAGAAAAATTCGAGGGCAAGGTCAAGATTATGACTCAGGATCCTTCAATGCACAGGCTGCTTGAGACAGCGCGGCAGGTAGCCCCCACAGACTGCAACGTTGTCCTTACAGGAGAAAGCGGGACAGGGAAGGAGATGTTTTCCCGGTATATCCACTATCATAGCGCCAGGGCAGAAGGCCCTTTCTTTGCAATCAACTGCGGCGCATTTACAGAAGAACTCCTATCCAATGAGATCTTCGGACATGAAAAAGGCGCATTCACAGGCGCAACCGCGCTTAAAAAAGGGCTTATAGAGATGGCATCAAAAGGGACCCTCTTCCTCGACGAGATAACGGAGATGCCTTCTTCCATGCAGGTAAAGCTCCTCAGGGTTATACAGGAAAAAGAGATGTTAAGGCTCGGCGCAACCGAACCGGTTAAGGTTGACGTTAGATTCATAGCCGCGACAAACCGGGACATACATGATGCGATCAAAAATGGAGATTTCAGGCAGGACCTTTTCTTTAGATTAAATGTGGTTTCACTGCATATCCCTCCCCTGTCGGAGAGAAGAGATGACATACCGTTGCTAAGCTATTACTTTTTGAAAAAATATGCAGCCCTCATGAAGAAAGAGACCGTTGAGATATCCCCGGATGTAATAGCCATATTAATGAACTACGATTTCCCCGGTAATGTAAGGGAGCTTGAGAATATCATCGAAAGGGGCGTTGCGCTCTCAAACAACAATACAATAGAGATAGCTCACCTTCCGGAAGACCTGAAAGAACTGAGCATAATGACATTCAGGAAAAAAGAGGGGAAGATCCCTTCGCTTGAAGAGCAGGAGACAGCCTATATAAATTGGGTATTAAAGGAAGTCGGGGGAAACAAGACCCTCGCCGCCCAAATACTCGGCATAGACAGGGTCTCTCTCTGGAGAAAACTCAAGAAGTTCGGGATGGAAGAAGACTGAAATGCCTTAAGGCGAGTATCTCCCCTTTAGATGAGGTTTCTTCAATGCATCGGGAAGGATAAACTTCACGCGGTCTTCGATCTTGTTTTTCTTAACAGCTATTGCCAGTTCCCAGCGGCCTTCTCTCTTAAGGTCAAGGCCTGAGACAATATAAAGACCCTCGCCCTTCTCCTTTATTGAAATAGCGCCCGGAGCCGTCTCGCCTGTGTCGAGGTTCTTATGAGTTATTACAAGTTTTGCTCCCTCGACATCGGCGTCATTATCGCCATGTACGACTATGCCGACCACATTTTCCCCAATCTTATACTCCTTCTCATCGGGCAAGACCTCTATACTGAAGGCAGCAGCCCCTGTGATAGCGAACAGGGTCTCCTGAAAATGCTTTGTAAATAGTTTTTTCCCCCCGCTCTGATTTTCGTGTGCGGATGCCTGCATAAAAATGCAGAAAAAAAGCGCCAGACCTGTCAGTCCCGATAAAAGAGTTTTCATCGTCTCCTCCTCAGCGTGAGTTGTTATGAATAGTATAGATGAAATTAAAGCGGGTTACAAAATAAGTGGTTCAATAACTAATGTAGACCTTCACTACAAGCACGGCGCACTCTGCATGGCCGATGACGCGCTCTGTGACGCTTCCCATTAAAAGCCTTGCAAGACCTGTCCTTCCGTGGCTTCCTACGACAATTAGATCCGCTCTCTTCTCTTTTGCGGCTTCCAGAATTGCTTCGTAAGGCCTTCCTGCACAAACAAGCCCCGTGGTTTTTATACCTTCTTTTTCAGCAAGTTCTTTTACTTTCTTAACGTTCTTTTCGCCTTCAGCCAGTTCTCTCTCGACAATGGAACCCTTCTGCATCTCGGAGTGGACGATATCAAAGGGGGACATCGCCTCGGAAGGCACGACAGATATCACAGTAAAAGCAGCCCCGCAGAGTTTTGCGATATTTATCGCCTCAGCGGCCGCAGCATCGCTGAATCTGGAACCATCAGTTGCCACGAGAACGCTCCTGAATTCAAGTTTTGCCGCACGCGGCACAACAACCACATTGCATGGAGCATGACCGATGACGCGCGCTGTTTCGCTTCCCATCATGAGTCTCTTGAGGCCGGTTCTTCCGCGCCTCCCCATGATTATCATGCTAACATTATTTTTCTCTGCCTCTTCGATAATATATTTATAAGGCTCATCTCCCTGGCGGGCAATAATTTCGCACTGAACGCCTTCTTTTTCCGCCCTTGACTTTACTGCTTCAAGATGTGTCCGTGCCTCTTTCTCCGCCTTTTCAACAAGCTGGGGCGCAAGCGTTTCATATTCAGGATTTGTTTCTATGACAGAGACTGCTATAAGCTTGCTCGAACACGATTTTGCAAGGCTTATCGCCTCCCTTATCGCTCCCTCGCTGAATTCAGAACCGTCTGTCGGTAAGAGAAGTTTTTCAGGTTTTGATGTAGGACATATCTGAGCCATATTAAGCCTCCTCTGCAGAAAGGATGGGTTAAATTATTTTTTTGCCTTTATCGGGACTACAAGCACCTGACATGGAGCATGCCCTATTACCCTTGAAGCAGTGCTTCCCATCATAAGCCTCTTAAGCCCTGTGCGGCCGTGGCTTCCCATGATTATCATTTTTACTTTTTTCTTTTTTGCCTCTGAGATTATATATTCATAAGGGTCTTCTCCCTGGTGGATTATTATCTCGCAGTCAACCCCTTGTTTTTTCGCCTTTGCTTTTACTGCATCGAGATGCTTCCCAAGTTCTTTTTCGGCTTTTTCGGTAATATCGGGCAAGAGGGCTTCATATTCAGGATTAATTTCAATAACCGAAAGCACGTATAATTTGCTCGAGCATGCCTTTGCAATTTCGACTGCCTCGTTCAAGGCTGCCCTGCTGAATTCAGAGCCGTCTGTTGCTGCGAGGAGCTTTTCAAACCCGGGAGTCGGGCATATATTTTTTGCCATCAGTGTCCTCCTGCCTTAAGTATACCACTGGCGGCGAGGGTAAGCACCGCTACTTCGAGTATCGCTATCACTACGTATGGTGTATCCCTTTTTCTTATGAGGATAGGAAGTATCACAAGATAGCACAAAATGCTCAGGCCCCCAAGCATTGCTATCCCTACAAAATTAAGATAATCGCCCTTGCCTACCAGGGATACCCAACCCCAGCCGTGCGGAACTTTGAATGCCTCGTTAAACTCATGCGCCCTCATGCCCCAGTACGGCACATTTGAACCCTGCGGAATTTCTGAAAGTTTTTCGATAGGCACATAACTCGGCAGCGCTCCCGAAACATATATGATAAATGTAACGACAAGCAGGGCAAGCCCTACCCACATCCCTATATTTAAAACACCTGCATATGCAAGCTGCTCTTCCGATGCCTTTGGTTTATTTTCTGTCATTTATTCCTCCTGTATTCAGCCTTTAGCTATCAGCTGTCAGCTAACAGCTATTTTATTTCCAGATTTCGAGACCCTTTAGCAATGCCCTCGTACCTGCAAAAAGCAGAAGTCCTATAACCATCCATTTGATCGCCTTTGGCTTTGCCTTTGCAAGTATCTTAACGCCTACGATCGAGCCGAGCATTATACCGACAATGGACGGTACAACAATCATCGGCAATACAGCCCCCTGGTTAAGATAGACCCATGCCGCAGAAGTGTCTGTTATCGAAAGCAGGAACTTGCTTGTTGCAACGGATATCTTCAGAGGCGCGCCCATCAAAAGATTTAAAACAGGCACATTCGCCCATCCGGCTCCGAGGCCGAACATCCCTGCCATGATACCTATTATTATAAAGAGCGCCAGCCCCTGAGGGGTCCTGTGGACATTCCATTCGACATCCTTGCCGATGGACTCCTCCCTGTAAATTCCCGTTATGTGCAAGGCCTGCGAAACCTTGTCGGGATTGGGGACCTTTGGGAAATCTGATTTTTTTGCCAGGGCCATAATCGCTACAATAAACAGGATCGTAGCTCCGAGAAGGATGTTGACTACGTTTGGTTTAAGGGCAAGGCCGATCATCGCGCCGACGATCGCAGCTGCCGACGCAATAAGCGCAACAGGAAGCGCCAACCGAAGGCTCGCCAGGTTTCTTTTCAAAAGGCCCGGCCCGGCCGCGAGTGCGCCTGCGAGAGCAACAAGAAGCCCGGCGCCCCTCACGAAATCAATATTAAAAGGAAAGAACCCGCCGATAATCGGCACAAATAAAACTCCGCCGCCTACTCCGCCGAGAACAGCGAGTATCCCGAGGACAAACGTGACAACGAACAGGACGAGCGGCCAGACCCACCACGGAGTGGTCGAGGCAGGGGCTGTTTCAGCAACCGCCTCCTTTACTGCCTCCTGCGCCTCTGAGCCGAAAGCAGGCAGGCTCATGAACAGGGCGATAAGACAAACTGCAGCTATGAAAATTTTCAAAAGTCCTTTGGAATTACTCAATCTTTTCCCCCTCCTTGATCCAGAAGTATTGTTTCATTTAGCAATATGGTGTTTATTAATTGAAACGGTATATATATTAACTCCGCGCCTTAAAAGGGTCAAGGGAAAGAAGATATTAAATTTTTATGGGATTATAAGAATTTATGAGGCATTAATGTTTCTCTTCTCCCACCAGTTGTAATATCTTTCCCCTATAAGAAATGTAATCGCTGTAAGGCCGAAGCCGGCTATCACATCCACAACATAATGATAACGGCAATATACTGTTGAAATTATGAGAAGCGTCACAACCGGAAGATATATGAGAAAAAGCCGCCTGTTATATCTGTATGCAAGAAAGAGCACTGTTAAGGCAATGCCTGTATGCCCGCTCGGGAATGCGTCCCGTTTCACGCCTTCAAGTCTGTTAAGAAGATTCTGAATCGGCTCTGCTATCAAAAAGCCTCGGAGTTTCTGAGTCTGTAGGTGGTCGAGAGTGAACCTCGGACCTATTGCAGGCCAGATTATGTAGCCAATGTATGACAAGTAAAAACAAAAGAGAATAAGAAACAACGACCTGTTAAACTCCTCCCTTTGATCATTCTTTATCAGAACTATGCCGAATATTACAGGCAGGAAATAGTATGTCGAATATGCAATCTGGAGAATATCGGTAAGGAGCGGATTCATTATCGCCTCAAGCATGACAGTGGGGTGGTTCCCGAAAATCATGTAATCGAGCTTTATAAGCAGAGGGTCTATATCAACGGGATTTATATAATGGACAATCCAGCCAAGGCTGTCAAAGATGATAAGCACGGTTATTACCGGAAAGATCAGGTCGTAAGTGAATCTTAAAAATCTGTTTTTATCCTTTGCCTTGATGAGGATGAATTGCGTAATAAGCAGTGAGCTGTATATTGAAATTAAGAGCAGCCTGTTTGGAATGGCAGAGTTGAATGCTATTGTGAGCAGCAGCAAGATGCCCACAAATACCACTGTCAGCGTATCAGCAGGTCTAATCTTAAATATCATTCTCATTTTCTCATCCAATGTTTTAAGAGCAGGGGACAATCTTCTCGCTCATTCTCGGCCGTTCCGACCTCATAGGATTTTGTCTCACCCCCTTTTAGTTCCCCCCTTGCTAAGGTGGGAATTTAAGAGGGGTGGTTTTTGGTCTATCGGCAAAATAAACCGCTCAAAGAAAGTCCCCTGCTCTATGCTAAATATAATATTGTTATAGCTTATTCATCGCCCTTCTCTTTGCTTTTTCTTTTTTAGAAAGTTTTCTTGAACTGCCTTTTTTCTCTGATTCGTATTCCTCTTCCTCCAGGAGCTCAAAATCGCCCGAATCAACCCTTCCTGATCTCTCAAGGACATTTTGAAATTCTTCTGAGGATACAGCGACAGAGCCGCATCTCCACGCATGGTCTGTTATCTCCCTGTCGGATGAGATAAGGATCCACTGTCTTTTACCGGATGAGATAATCCTCTTAATAACAGAATCGGCTTTTTCTCCAAGCCTCGAATAGATAATTCTTACCCCGCCTGCCACGGATTGATTCTCCTCACCGCTTCCGCTTTTCCATCCGTCGAATACAACAGTGATTTCATGCCCCTTTATTTTCCTGTATTCAGCAAGCTTCTCCACAAGCCTCTGCCGCTCTGCCTCAAGGTCTTTATGATGTATGCCCATTAAATTGTAACCGTCTATTATTATAGAAGCTATCGCACACCTCCGATTCTGATTATTATAACCAAAACTTTATTATTTCGACCGAAGGCAGGGCTTGATTGAGCGATATTAGAGATTTTTCGTTGACGATCTTAGCGAATAGAGTGTTCACCGCAGGCGGAACAGCCGCAACTGTCTGAGCGAAGCGAGTTTTGCGGCTGTAGCGAAATGAGCTTTAGAACGACAGAAAAATCTCTGCCGGTAGCGAAACCCGCCCTGCCTTCGGTCTATATCAATCCGCGCCAGCCCAATAAGTTATAATAAATTATGCTTAAAGAACGGGATTATGACGTAATTGTTATCGGCGCGGGGCATGCGGGGTGCGAGGCTGCGCTTGCTGCATCGCGCATGGGATTTTCGACCTGCCTCTTCACTATGAACCTCGACACAATCGGCCAGATGTCGTGCAACCCTGCAATCGGAGGTCTTGCAAAAGGACATATTGTGCGGGAGATAGATGCCTTAGGCGGAGAGATGGCAAAGATAACCGATAAGGCCGGGATTCAATTCAGGATATTAAACAAATCAAAGGGCCCTGCGGTATGGTCATTGAGGGCGCAGGCGGACAGGGTTTTATACAAACTTGAGATACGAAAGGTTCTTGAGTCTCAAAATAATCTCGACATAAAACAGGCATCCGTTGAAAAGATTGTCGCAGAGGATGGAAAAACAGAAGGCGTTCTTACGTCATTGGGAATATTCTATGGCGCAGCCGCAGTAATAGTAACAACAGGGACATTTCTTAAAGGATTGATCCATATCGGCCTTGAGAATTTTCAGGCCGGAAGGGCAGGGGAATTTCCTTCTGTCGGGCTTTCGAATTCATTAAGAGAACTGGGCTTTGAAATGGGAAGGCTTAAGACAGGCACTCCTCCGAGGCTTGACGCAAAGACAATTGATTTTTCAAAGACAGAGCCGCAGTATGGAGACGAACCTCCGCTGGCTTTTTCTTACAGCACAGAGAAGATTACGAATCCCCAGCTTCCGTGCTACATAACATATACAAACCCGGAAACCCATAAGATAATCCTTGGAAGTCTTGACCGCTCGCCTTTGTACAGCGGGAAGATTCAGGGAATAGGGCCGAGGTACTGCCCCTCGATAGAAGATAAGGTCGTAAGGTTCTCTGATAAATTACGGCATCAGGTCTTCCTTGAACCTGAAGGCATCGAGACAAAGGAATATTATGCGAACGGAATATCCACGAGCCTTCCCTATGATGTGCAGGTGAAACTCGTGCGCACAATACCGGGACTTGAGAACACAGAGATAATGAGGCCGGGCTATGCCATAGAATATGACTTTGTATTCCCGACCCAGATAAAGCACAACCTTGAAACAAAGCGCATCAGCGGGCTTTTCCTCGCGGGACAGATTAACGGCACATCAGGATACGAAGAGGCAGCGGCGCAGGGCTTGATGGCAGGGATAAATGCCGGATTAAAGCTCCGGGGTAAAGAGCCATTAATCCTCGGAAGGCAGGAGGCATATATCGGCGTGCTTATTGACGACCTCATAACAAAAGGCACTTCCGAGCCTTACAGGATGTTTACATCAAGGGCGGAATACAGGCTGCTTTTGCGGCATGACAATGCTGATTTGAGATTGATGGAAAAAGGGTTCAACGCCGGTCTCATTAAGACCGGACAATTCAAAAAGGTAGAGGAGAAAAAAAGGCTCGTATCAGCAGAAATAGATAGGCTCAAAAAAACAAGGCTGAAACCATCGCAGATTAACGCTGCCCTCGCGGAAATAGGCGCAGCCGCAATAACAGAGGATATAATCCTGGAGCAGTTGCTTAAAAGGCCTGAGATAACGTATGAGTTTATCAAGCGGTTTTCTCCGTCGGAAAAATCTTTAAATAGCGATGTAGAAAAACAGGTAGAGATACAAACAAAATATGACGGTTATATAACAAGGCAGCTTGAGACAGCGGAAAAACTAAAAAAGGGCGAAGGGAAAAAAATCCCGGAAGGATTCGATTACGGATTAGTCAACGGGCTCTCAACAGAGATACTCGAAAAACTGAAAAGAGTGATGCCTGAAAATCTTGGACAGGCAGGCAGAATTCCGGGCATTACGCCGGCAGCGCTGTCGCTTTTACTGATAAACATAGAGAAGAAAAAAAGACAGGGCAAAAAAGAAAAACAAACCTGAAGAAGGCCGCTACTTTATCTTATACTCTTTTATCTTAGACCTAAGCGTATTTCTGTTAATCCCAAGAGTTTTTGCGGTCTTCAATTGATTGCCCTTTGTCTCCTTAAGGACAATGCTTATCAGAGCCTTTTCCACCTCCGACATTACGGCAGCGTGAAGGTTGGCGGTTTCAAGTTTTGTCATATCTTTGAGATATTTCCTTAATTTGTCTTCGAGAAATTCTTTTATGGAGTATGTGTTCCCCTCTTCAACATGGAGGTCGCGCTTTTCTATCGAGACTCCATCAGAAAGGATGCACGCGCTCTTTATTGCATTTTCAAGTTCCCTTACATTGCCCGGCCAGTCATACTTTGTTATGAAATCTTTTGCCTCCTTTGTAAGCTCTTTTTGCCCGGTCTCGAATTTTTCCCGGGCTTCTTTGAGAAAATGTTTTGCGAGCGGCAGGATATCTTCCCTGCGGTCTCTCAGAGGGGGCATCTTTATCTGCACAACATTGAACCTGTAATAAAGGTCTTCCCTGAATGTGCCCTTCGCAACTGCCTCTTTAAGGTTTTTATTTGTTGCGCCTATTATTCTTGCATTTGCCTTTGCCGCTTTATTGGTTCCGAGGGGCGTGAATTCATTATCCTGCATAAATCTTAGAAGTTTTGCCTGAAGGTTAAGGGCAAGTTCTGAAATCTCATCGAGGAATAAGGTGCCTCCATTTGCCGATTCTATTTTGCCTATGCGTTTTTCCTTTGCGCCTGTGAATGCGCCTTTTTCCCAGCCGAAAAGCTCTGCCTCAAGAAGGTCTTTGGGGATGGATGCGCAGTTAATCGCAACAAAAGGCCCTGAACTCCGCTTGCCGTTAAAGTGAATCGCCTTTGCAACGAGCTCCTTGCCTGTCCCGCTTTCGCCTGTTATTAGAACCGTGACATCCTTTGAAGCAACTCTGCCTGTTTCCTTGAAAACCTTCAGCATCTTTTCGCTTCTGCCGACTATCTGAGGAGCTTCCCCCTCTGCCTCCTTAAACTTTCTCAGTTCCTCTTTCAGCGCCATATCCTTGAATGCCTTTTCAACAACGATCTTGAGCTCTTCGATGTCGAAAGGTTTTTCGATGTAGTCATAAGCGCCTTCCTTCATGGCGTCTATTGTGCTTTCCATCTTGCCGTGCGCTGTTATCATTATGACTGTTGCTTCGGGATCCGATGATTTAATTTCCCGCAGACCGTCAAGACCGTTGCCGTCGGGCAGGATAAAGTCGAGAAGTATAACCTGTGAGCTGTCCTTTACAGCCTTCAAGCCCGAGGACATTTTGGTGTGCGAAACAACCTTATACCCGACCGGCTCAAGGGCTTTCTGAACAACCCATGCTATGCTTTCATCGTCATCAATTATTAAAACTTCTTTATTCATAGTTTGCTATCTTTCAGGCAATGCATTATGTTTTCGCTGTCCAAACAACATCACCTATATATCATTTCCCCGCAAATGGTATATAGATATTAAAAGTTGTTCCTTTGTTAATCTGGCTTTCGACCTTGATGAAGCCCTTATGGTCAAGAAGAATCTTTTTTGATAATGCAAGCCCTATACCAGTCCCGTGTTTTTTCCTTGTATAAAAAGGCAAAAATATTTTTGGGATGTCTTCAGAGGGAATTCCCTCGCCTGTGTCCTTGATGGATACAACGGCCCAGCGTTTTAGTTTACCCTTTTGTTTAACATATTCTCTGGAAACCCTTGTCAACACTGTAAGAGTGCCGTCTTTTTCTAATGCCTCTGTCGCATTTTTTGTTATATTCAGAAAGACCTGAAGAAGCTTTCCTTCGTCCCCGATAACCCTTGGAAGGCTCGGATCATACATCTTATGTAAAATAATGCCCTTGTTTTTCATTGGCAGGTTAAGGATAGACAGCGCTTTTTCTATGACTTCGTGGATATTAACTGAATGAAATGACGGTCTTTTGCTTATAGTTAAATAATTCTGAAGTATGGAATTCAGCCTGTCGGTCTCCTTGATTATCAGGTTTGTGTATTCGTCAATTTCCGCAGATTGTGTCTTATCACGCAGAAGTTGCGCTGCTCCTTTTATGCCGCCGAGGGGGTTTTTAATCTCATGAGCAATGGTTCCGAGAAGACATATCAGGGAGTCAAATTGATAATCTTCTCTTTCTACGATGGCGATATTTCCCCTGAGTGAAAGCACGGCTCCTTTTGTTTCCCCCTGCACAAAAAAAGGCGATAGATTAAAGTCAACATTTACTGTCCTGCCGATGTTTATGTCAACACGCCTGCCGCTGAAAGGCCGCTCTTCGGCTATGGTTTTTTTTATGAGCCCTGATATTGTTTTTTCTTCAGGGAACAGTTCCCTGAATTTTTTCCCTGTTATCTCCTTAAGGCTCCTGGCAAGAAACTCTTCGCCTGTCCTGTTTACAAACCGCACCACGCCCTTTTTGTCAAAAACGACAATGGCATCTTCGAGGCTGTTTATCAATGCTTCAAGCGAGAACATATTCAGTGTTAGTGCTTAGTGTCTGCCCTGTGTCGGTGTTTTGTGTCAGTGTCAGTATTTTTTTGCTGTCACTATTCACTGACACTGTCACTTTATCCTCTGCGGATGCGTATAAACATTCAGCCTGTCTCCCCTTACAAATCCCACTAAAGTAATCCCCCTTGCCTCAGCAATCTCCACTGCAAGATTCGTAGGAGATGTTCTGCTCACAAGCATGGGAATACCCCACTTAGAACATTTAAATGCAATCTCAGATGACAACCGTCCGCTCGCAAGCATTATCTTTCCTTCAAATTTTATCCCTTCAAGCAGTGAATATCCAATAACCTTATCAACGGCATTATGCCTTCCTATATCCTCTGCAAACACACTGATATTCGCGCCGTCTGATAAGGCGGCGCTGTGGACGCATCCTGTGAGACGATAAAGCTCCGAGCGGTTTTGGAATTCCTTGAAAATGTCAAAAAGGGTTTTCGGCGCTATTGAAAGGTTATCTGCAATCTTTTCGGTTTCCGGTTTTTTTGCAAAGGTTATGCCTCCCACACAGCCCGAAGTCATAACCCTCCCTTCTTTCGGCGTCGAAACACCGGCATCCTCGATATTCACAAGTATATCGTCCTTATATTCAATGCTCATCCTGTCGGAGCACCATTCTCCTTTAACAACGCCCTCTGTCATGAGCAGGCCGACAACAAGCTCCCTTATCATTAACGGAGTGCAATAAAGGCTGATAAGCTCCTCTTTGTTAACAAAGATTCTCAGCCTTTGCTCTACGGCAATAGTATCTTCCACCTGTTTGACAGACTCGCCGGTGATCCTCGATATTATTTTTTTTGCGGTTGGATTCATTTTTTTGTTCACAAAAATTATAATTGTCTGTAAATTATATCACCAATTAATGCTAAAATATCGGCTAAGGCTAAAATATGACATACAGTGACGCTATAAAAAACGGTTTCAGGCTTGTGCATAAAAACTGGCAGCTTGTGCTGGTTCAGCTTGCCATGATGGTCATAAGTTGTATCGGCTTTTTTGTGTTTATAGGCATCCCTCTGGCTGTTGCCTTTGTGATGTTCGGGCTGGATCTGACTGAGCTGACCCGTCTCAAAGATCTCATCGGAACCATGAGAGAGCCTTCCGAGATCATATCCAGATATATGGGGTTACTTATCGTGTTTTTAATCAGTTTTTTAATTTATCTGCTTTTTATTGCGTCAATAGGCATATACGTCTTCGGCGGCTCAGCAGGCCTGATCGGCAGGATGGTCAGGGATAACACCGCCGGGTTCAATATGAATATATTCTTTTCAGAGGGCAAACGACTTTTTTTTCCATTGGTCGGGTTTACTACAATTATCGGCTTGATATTTATAGGCGTTGCCTTTGTCCTCGGCTTATTCGGAGGCGGGATAGCAGCTATTATATCCA
This sequence comes from Nitrospirota bacterium, assembly GCA_004298625.1. GTDB lineage: Bacteria > Nitrospirota > Thermodesulfovibrionia > Thermodesulfovibrionales > UBA1546 > SCSY01. The sequence continues at coordinate 20,219 of SCSY01000200.1, forward strand.
TTGCAAAAGAGCATGAAGCAACGCTGGCTCTTTTTCTCGGAATATTTTTTTCGCTGTTGTTGTTCTGCGTCGGGCTGGTTCTTATTGTCTGCGCGCTTGCCCTTACTTTATACGGCGTGGCATCCATTGTCTTTAAAGGCTCCGGGCCGTTGAAGGCAACAAAAGAGACTATAAAATATCTCTATCATCACCTTGATGCATTATGGCTTTACTGCATTGCATTTGCCGGCTATATCCTTGCAAGTTTCCTGCTTATCCTTCTTGGAACCCCGTTCAGCCTGATTCCGATAGCAGGCCCGATACTGGCCCTCCCTTACCAGCTTTTCTCTTACACAGTCCAGAGCTACCTGGGGCTTGTCATCATCTGCACAATATTCATCTATTATTTCTCCACAGAGATCAGGGCCGAACAGGCGACTGAACTGCAAGTAGAGCCTGTCGCCGAATGGGTTACCCAAATGCCTGATACTTCTCAGCCTCAAGTTTCTGAGCCAACGCCTCCTCAACCTGAGAAGGAAGGGCCGGAATAAATTTTATATCAAATAGTTCTTCAAAAGAAAGTTTTATAATCCCCCTGAATTCTTCATCGCTTAAATCAGGAATAATATCCTTCAGCCCTGTCATGTCCTGTTTTATTTTTTGAGAAGACTTAAGACCGAACGCATTTATTATTGCCGCTTCATCAATGATATACGGGATTGACCCCTGCTGCAAAAGGCTGTCCGGCCAGCGCTTCTGGGCCGAGCCGATAACCTTTTTTTTGTCTATCAGTATTTCTCCGAACGAGCTCGATTGAAAACACAAAGGACTTCTCGCAAGAACCCTGCCCTTTTCCCTGTGTTTTTTAGCCTCGGCCTGTATCCCGAGCTTCTTAAGAGCGAGGTTAAAAGCAGCGCTTATTTTTTCATAACTGTCAAGCAGGCCCTTAGAAAAGGGTTCGTAGTCTGTCCGGACAGAAAAACTGTAGGTCAGTTCATCGCCGTGCAGTATCGCCCTGCCGCCGGTAGGCCTTTTTACTATCTGTATCCGGTTGGCCCTGCAATATCCGATATTAATATCAGATGACTTTTGAAAACGTCCAAGGCTTAAAGACGGCCTGTCCCACGAGTATAATCTCAGAGTAGGCGGCGAAGCGCCCTTTCTGACAGAGACTGCAAGCGCCTCATCGAGAGCCATATTGTAGGATGCGCTGCATGGGGTGGAATTGATAATTCGCCACGTTTTATGGTAATTTAGCATGGTTTTTTTTGAACCTGATTTCAGGTATAATTATAACAGACATCAAGAGGTTAAGATTGAGGTTAAGGTTGAGTAATAAAAACATCTATCTCAGCCTCAACCTTAGCCTTAACCTATTTTTATAAATGGAGGCATCGTGGTCAGATATATAAATGTCAGAAGCAAACAGAGAAACGAATTCATTGATATAACCGAAAAAGTCAATGAGGTCATCAAAGAAGCAGGGGTAGTCAGCGGAATATGCTATATATATGTGCCTCACACAACAGCAGGCGTAACAATAAACGAAGGCGCAGACCCGTCTGTTCAGCGTGACATACAGAATGTTCTCAGCAGACTGATACCTCATGAAATGAACTATTCCCATAGAGAAGGCAATGCGGATGCGCACATAAAATCGTCCATAGTAGGCGCCTCTCAGCTTGTCATCATTGATGAAGGAAGACTTGTGCTCGGCACCTGGCAGGCTGTCTATTTCTGCGAATTTGACGGCCCCCGCCACAGACGCGTAGCGCTCAAATTTATCGCGGATAAATAAACTTTCCGTAGCTCAAACATCCTGTCTGAAAAATTAAATCCTTATCTGCGGTCAATGGGACAGGCGATAATTGTTTTTCAGCAGTGCAAATCCGTATAATATCTGGAACTTTACTAAGGAGATAAAAAGATGAAATCATACAACATTGCAGTTATCCCCGGAGACGGGACAGGGCCTGAGGTCATTGCCGAGGGCATCAAGGTATTAAAAACAGCAGAGGAAAAATTCGGGTTCAAGCTCAATCTGACATATTATGATTTTGGAGGGGACCGATATTTAAGGACAGGAGAGGTGCTTCCTGAAAACGCCGTCTCAGAACTTCAGAAACATAATGCCGTTTATTTAGGGGCGATAGGACATCCTGATGTAAAGCCCGGGATACTTGAAAAGGGAATCCTTCTACGGCTTAGATTTGAGCTTGACCAATATATTAATTTACGCCCGGTGAAGCTCTATCCCGGTGTTGACTGCCCTCTGAAAGATAAAAAGCCCGAAGATATTGACTTTGTTGTTGTGAGGGAAAATACAGAGGGATTATATGCAGGCGCAGGAGGCACACTCAAAAAAGGCACTCCCGATGAGGTTGCTGTTCAGGAATCAATAAATACGCGGAAGGGCGTTGAGAGATGCATTCGGTATGCATTCGAGTATTGCAGGAAGCGCAATAAGATGAAGAAACTTACTCTCTGCGGAAAAACCAATGTCCTCACATTTGCATTCGACCTCTGGGAGAGAACGTTCTATGAGGTTGCAAAGGAATATCCCGATATAAAGGCCGATTATGCGCATGTGGATGCTATAACCATGTGGTTTGTGAAAAATCCCGAATGGTTTGATGTGATCGTCACCGACAATATGTTCGGTGATATCATCACTGACCTCGGGGCGATGATTCAGGGCGGGATGGGGATTGCCGCAGGCGGGAACATAAATCCGCAGGGAGTCTCGATGTTCGAGCCTATCGGGGGCTCTGCCCCGAAGTATAAAGGCAAGAATGTTATTAATCCATTGGCTGCCATATGCGCAGGCGGGATGATGCTTGAATATCTCGGCGAGGAAAAGGCAGGCCGCGCGATAGAAAATGCCGTAATGGAGATAACAGGGAAAAAACTCAAGAGCCTTGCGGCAGGCAAGATGGGATATTCAACGACCGAAGCTGGAGACCTCGTCGCAGGTCTGTTAAAATAAAAAAGAGGTTGGTATGAAAAGAGAGCAAGCTTTCAAGAGATGGGAACTATGCGAGGCCGACCTTGAGGACATAACCCCTGAGAAGGCCAGGGACCTTATCATAAAGTGCTTTTATGAGGCGCAAAAAGAGACCTTCATAAGGGCAAGGAAGCAGATAGGCGTCCGTTCCAGCGACGAAGACATACATGCCAGTGTAGCTGCGGGGGTAAGGCAGGCATCTAAAGAAACCGGCGGAGATTTTGAGAAACCTACAAAGGAAGGTCTGGCAAAGGTATTGGAAGTTCTTGCAAAAAGATCGGCGTCCTGGGGAACCCCCCAGGACATCATAGAGCATCATAAAAAACAGATACGGATAATACTGGAGCGGCTCAAGTAATTCTTTATCATGGATGGTCAAGTATTGAAGCCCGGGGTATGATGAGCCTGTATTCTTCGTAAGTCACTGCTGAATTCCACTTGCCAGCTATCTTTCCAACCCCAACCGCGCCAAAGAACAGGCATATAACCAGAACTGCAAATATAACAGGATTCAAGACTCTCTTCTTTGTGAAACCGATGTCAAGCGCTCCCTTCGCAGGGCAATGGCTTACACATGTTAGACATCCAGTGCATTCAGGGGATTTGATTCTTATCTTTTTATCAACAGGCAGAAGCGATGGGCAGTTCCTTGAGCATTTTCCGCAGTCAATGCATGAGTCGGTATTCCTTGTTATCTTTAAAAGACTGCCGAAGCTTATAAGCCCTAACATTGCTCCGTAAGGGCATAAATACCTGCACCAGAAATTCTTGAATGGAAGCGAGAGCAGAAACAATATGAGCAATGTAACAAACGTCACGGTCGTCATATTCGTGAAGAAATAGAGCATCTTTACATCGGCAATCTTATAGTAATCGCCTTCAAGGAATCTTAGAATCGCAAAAGAAGGCATCTTTATAACTATTACATAGATAAAAAACAACATCAGGATATATTTCAAAGACCTCAAAGGATAATCGGCATACCGGTGCATTACGAAATTCCTGTTGAAAATCTTTCTCCCGAGTTTCCAGACAAAATCCGAAAGTGCGCCGACAGGGCATATCCATCCGCAAAAGCTTTTCTTAAGCAGCAATGCCATCAGGATTGCCGCGATGAATATTACAAGCCCTGCAGGGTGGATTCGGTCGAATATACCTGCGGTAATCCATAGCTTTAACGCCATCAAGGCGCCGATGGGAAGGAATCCTTCAACCGAGGCCGGCCTGCCGACCGGCGTTAACAATGTGTTTGCAGAAGAGAAGTAATCAACAAACAAATAAAACCTGTATCCGGCATAAATAAGAAAAAAGAAGACAGACCACTGGACCGCGTATCTTATATATCTCAGATATGAACGGTCAATCTTTTCCATGTTTGATTTTAACCTGTTTCTTTAGCGGAAGGATATGATTTAAATCAGGATTGGCTTTCAAGTATCTGCATGTCAAGCAGCCTTGCTCCGTGTATAACGCGCATTATAATTACCCGTGCCCCATCTATTCTAAAAATTGTTCTGTAATTGCCATAGATGAGGTGACGGTACTTTCCGCCTAATTCGTGTGATTCCGGGATAACAGCACAGCGCATAGGGGATGTCTCCAGTGTCTCTATCTGTCGTTCGATTTCATCAACCAATCTGATTGCCGCAGTCTTGCTGTCTGTTGAAATATAATCAAAAATATACTGTATATCGGCCTCGGCTATACGGGTAATCTCAACCTTATGCCTTAGCACGCCGCTTAAACTCCTTTAAAAATTCCCGCGCCGGCCTGGTACGCCTTTCTTTTACATCGGTTTCGGCTTCCGCAATCAGAGCGCCCAGGTTCAGCGCTTTGAGTTTTTTTTCGAAGACCTCAACATTAAGCAGTACAGCATCGGGTTTGCCGTTGACCGTAACAATTATCGGCCTGCCAGTGCGGTGAAGCTGCTTAAAGACATCGCCTGTTTTTTTCTTTAAATCAGAGACTGTCTTAATATCCTCAGTAATACTTACAGACATCTTTTCTCACATCCTTTCTAATACTAAATTTAGTATAAAATATCATACCATAACTAACTAAAAGTTGGGAGCTGATTTTTTTATTGGAGGAACAGGTGCCTCTCCCGCGCCGGAAGTTTTTGGGGGCAGCTATGCAATGCTCTGTCGAACTTGCGCGCTTGCTTGCTTCCATCCTGAATTCTATGTTGACGACCTTAAAGATGTTTCTTTGCAAGCTCCATTAAGCCGAATATCTTCAGGTCAATGGCATTTCCCTGCGTGCTTAAAGCATTCACCCTGTCATAAAATTCAGTTATCGGAATATTTAAAACCTCGATGTCCTCTGTCTCATCCCTTTGGCCGTTGCCCTTAAACTCAAGCCCTTTTGCAAGATATACGGTAAGCGTCTCGTCTGAAGAGCCTGATGATACAGGTCCCTCGGCGAGAAAAATCAATTCCCCGGCAGAATATCCGGTTTCCTCAAGAAGCTCTCTCCTTGCGGCAGCTTCGAGGGTTTCGCCTTTATCGTTAAGCCCTGCGGGAAACTCTATCACATATCTTCCAACAGCCGGCCTGAACTGTCTTATAATAAGCGCCTCCCTCCCTGCCGTAACAGGCACGATTGCAACAATGCCGTCACAGTTAACTCTCTCAAATACCTCCCAGTCTCTTATCGAGCCGCTTGAATCTCTGTACGTTACACTCACGCACCTCAAAAATTTTCCGCTCCATAAAATCTTTTTTTCTAAAATTTCATACATGCGCACTCCCGTTATAAAATGATTGCTCTTGACTCATGGGTGAACATAAGAATAAAATCATGGTGGGCAGTCGCAGAATCGAACTGCGGACACGAGGCTTTTCAGGCCTCTGCTCTACCGACTGAGCTAACTGCCCTGTATGATTAAGCGCAGAGTTAAAAATTAAAATTATAAGTTAAACCTTAATTGCAATCTTGTTGGATTAACTTTTAACTTTACACTTTTATCTTTTTTATTGTCAAGGCATGAGAAAATTTATAACTGATAACTTCTTCCTTTACGGACCCTCCGTGCTTTCGGGGGTTCTGCTCATTTTCTGTTTCCCAAAATTCGATTTTTTCCCTCTGGCATGGGTCGCCCTTACGCCTTTTTTAATCTCGCTTTTGAATAAAAGGCCGGGCGAGGCGTTTCGCGCAGGTTTTTTTATGGGCCTACCGTATTTTTTTGGAACCCTGTATTGGATATACCATTCAATAAACCATTACGGCGGCATTCCTCTCATACCCAGCCTTGCAATAGTCTTTCTTCTCAGCATGTATTTGAGTCTTTACACCGGAATATTTGCGGCGCTTTTTTCCTGGAAGATAGCGACCACGCGGCTTCCCGCCCTTTTTCTTGCGCCTGTCTTGTGGGTAACCCTTGAGTTTGTCCGCTCGTATGCGCTCACCGGATTTCCCTGGGCGAGCATCGGCTACTCCCAATACAGATTCCTGCACGCTATCCAGTTTGCCGACATCACGGGGATTTACGGCGTATCTTTTCTGGTTGTTGCCGTAAACGGCGTTCTTGCCGATTTCTTCATCATCAAAAAACGTCTTCGCGCTATGCCGTTGTTTTCGCTTTCTCCTTCGATAACCGGGGTCCTGCTGCTTTCGGTTTTCATGGCCTCCGTGTTTGTCTACGGATACTGGCGTCTTGGCGAAAAACGCCCCGGAAAATCAATCCGCACAAGCATTGTCCAGGGCAGCATCGAGCAGGACAGAAAATGGGACATCGCCTATCAGCAAGAGGTGGTTGATACATACAAAGATTTATCTCAGGCCGCCAATGCCATGTCTCCCTCTTTAATCGTGTGGCCGGAGACCGCGGTCCCTTTTTATTTCAGCGATGATAAGGTCTTTACACAGGAATTAATCGAGTTTCAGCAGACCTTAAAAACATATCTTTTATTCGGCAGCATTCTCATAAAAAACTCCCCAGCCCCAACCGGCGGAAATGCCTTAACAAACAGCGCCGTGCTTCTCGATCCCGATGGAAAGCCGACCTTTATTTATGATAAAATACATTTAGTCCCGTTTGGTGAATATGTCCCTCTGAGAAAACTCTTGTTTTTCGTGGATAAGCTTGTTGTGGGAATAGGAGATTATATTCCGGGTGAGCATTACATCAGGGCTGAAACACCTTATGGAAGTTTCGGTGTTTTTATATGTTACGAGATGATATTCCCGGGTCTTGTAAGAAAATTTTATTCCCGCGGCGGAGACTTTATGGTGACAATAACAAACGATGCCTGGTTTGGAAAAACAGCAGGGCCTTATCAGCATTTCAGCATGGCGGTATTCCGGGCCGTTGAAAACAGGAAGCCGGTCATAAGGGCTGCCAATACAGGGATATCGGGGTTTATTGACAGCAACGGTATGATATTGGAAACAACACCGTTATTCCGGAAAACCGTCTTGACAACAGACTTTATGACGGATAAGACACGGAGTTTTTATTCCAGATACGGAGACCTGTTTTCATATCTTTGCATAGTGGCAACTGTGTTGTTATTAGTAAATATTTCGCGGTCTACGAATAATTGGAGGTAATATGTTGCTTCAGGCTGAACTTAAAGAAGAACTATCACTTTTAAGGGCCTTGACGGAGTCCCTTAGAGGTTATCTTTGATGTTGCAGTTCTTCGTAAAGAAATAGAGGATATTAATAAAGAGCTTTCTTCGGCGTCTGTCTGGGACTCGCCTCAAAAAATGCACGGCCTGCAAAAAAGAAAGGCGTATATTGAAGACGTGCTCTTGCCGTTTGAGGCTGCATCCGACAAACTTGCTTACCTCGAAGAGTCCTTAAAAATACTCGATGAAGACGAGGGTGAAGTATTTCTCCAGGAGATCCGGCAGGAGGTCAAAGACCTGCGCAAAGAACTCGAAGATCTGGAACTCAGACACCTCCTTTCCGAAGAGCTTGATAAAAACAATGCAATTGTCTCTATCCATCCCGGCGCAGGCGGAACAGAAAGCCAGGATTGGGCGCAGATGCTGATGAGAATGTATTTGCGCTGGGCGGAACAGCACAAATTTAACGCCCAGATCGTTGATCTTCAGCCAGGTGAAGAGGCTGGAATCAAGGGTGTAACTATAACCATAAACGGGTCGTATGCATACGGCTTTATAAAGGCAGAGGCCGGCGTGCACAGGCTTGTCAGAATTTCCCCTTATGATGCAAATAAAAGGAGGCATACCTCTTTTGCCGCTGTTCTTGTTTATCCGGAAATCGAAGAAGATATAAATATTGAAATAAAACCTGATGAATTAAAGATTGACACATTCAGGGCTTCAGGGGCAGGCGGTCAGCATGTAAATAAAACTTCATCCGCAGTCAGGTTGACTCATATTCCCACAGGGATTGTCACAACATGCCAGAATGAACGTTCGCAGCATAAAAATAAGGCGACGGCTCTGAAAATTCTGAAGGCGCGTCTTTTTGCTCTTTCAGTTAAGGAACAGGACGCTAAGATTAAGGGAATGGTCGGCGATAAAAAAGATATAGCGTGGGGCAGTCAGATAAGGTCTTACGTGCTTCAGCCGTATCGTCTTGTTAAGGACCATAGAACGGGTTTGGAGATTGGGAATGTTGATTCTGTGCTTAACGGCAACATTGATGAATTTATAAAAGGTTATCTGAAAAATAGAAAAGGAAAGGTGTAACTACTTCTTCTTTAAAGAATTAAGTATTTAATAGTAGTAGTAATAGGTAGTGTTGGTAAGTGGAAATATCAATATCATATTTGTTTCATAAAGGTTTTTAGTGTTGATAAGCAAAGCAAAATCAGCGCGAGTATTAAACAAAAATCAGCAGAGGAAAAAGAGAACAATATACTAACAGATAAACTAACAACTTCCTTGCTTGTGTTTATAAAGATAGGATATAATAGTCCACCATCCGGGGAGAGTTACTAACACCTGTTAGTAGATTGTTAATAAAAATATAAGGCAAGGCAATGAGCATAGAAGAAATTTGGGAGAAGAGTCTTTCAATAATAGAAGAGAAGGTCGGAAACAGCATATTTGAACTATGGTTCAGGCCTATCAAACCGCTTCATATAAAAGAGCAACAACTGACCCTTGAGGTGCCGAACAGATTCTTTAAGGAGTGGATAGAAGACTACTATCCGATTCTCGTAAACGAGGCGCTGGAGAAGATTTTGGGCCATCCTGTGACCTTGAAATATAAAATATCGGAAAAAGAAACTGCCGATATAAAAAGGCAGGAGGCTAAACTCGAAAACAGGAAGACCAAACTTGCAAGCAGGGGCATATACCTTAATCCAAAATATACCTTTGAGAACTTTATCGGCGGACCCAGCAATCAGTTTGCCGAGGCAGCGGCAAAGGCTGTGGCAGGCAGTCCGGGCAAGGTTTACAATCCCTTGTTTATTTATGGAGGCGTTGGTCTCGGGAAAACGCATTTAATAAGCGCAATCGGCAATAATGTTATAGACAACAAACACGAGTATAATGTGCTTTATGTGTCCTCGGAGCAATTTACAAATGAGGTCGTATCGGCAATAAGGCACGGGAAGACAGAGGAACTGAAAAAAAAATACAGGAATGTTGATCTGCTTCTCATAGACGACATTCAGTTTGTGGAAAACAAGGTCCAGACACAGGAAGAGCTGTTCTATACGATTAATTCTCTTTATGAGAAACAGCGGCAGATAGTCATTTCCAGCGACAGGCCGCCTAAGGAGATAAAGTCTGTGACAGACAGGCTGCGGTCGCGTTTCGGTATGGGACTTATCGCCGACATACAGGCGCCGGAATTCGAGACGCGCGTGGCAATCATCCACAAAAAAGCGGCAATGGAGAGGATAAACCTGAAAGAAGATGTTATAAATTTTATTGCGTCTAAAATAAAAACAAACATTCGGGAACTTGAAGGGGGACTGATCAGGCTCGGGGCTCAGGCCGCGCTGACAGGCAGCCCGATAGATGTGAGCATGGCAAAAAATGTTTTGAAGGACTTTATCCAGGATGATGAAAAGCCGATAACAGTGGAGCAGATACAAAAAACAGTCTGTGAATATTTCGGCCTTAAAATGCAGGACTTAAAGGCCAGAAAAAGAACCAAAGAGGTGGCTCTGCCGAGGCAGATAGCAATGTATCTGAGCAAGCAGCTTACAGCAGGCTCTCTGAGCGATATAGGGAAAAACATGGGGGGCAAGGATCACGCAACAGTTATCTATGCCTGCAAGCAGATAGAAGATAAAAAATCAAAAGACGAGAATTTTAACAGGATGGTAGAGACCCTGTCTCATAAAATAAAACCTTAATTTAGGAGGGGACATGAAGCTGAGCGTATCTAAGGCGGAATTGCAGGAAAAACTTTCGAATATTCAGAACATTGTCGAAAAAAGGAATACGATGCCGGTATTGAGCCACTTTCTTTTAGACGCAGGCAAAAAGAAATCGTATATAATTGCCACGGACCTTGAAACAGCAATCAAAGAACCTCTTGATATAAAAGTTGAAAAAGAAGGTAAACTCTGCATCCCTGCAAGAAAGATGTTTGAGATAGTAAGAGAGGTGGACGGAGATATAACAATGGAGTCCGAGGACGGGCAGTGGCTCAAGGTTCGCGCCGGGATGAGCAAGTTCAAGCTTGCCTGCCTTTCAGCAAGCGAATTCCCTGCATGGCCGGGCATGGAAAATGTAGAAGAGATGCAGATGGACACGAAAAATCTCGTGGAGATGATAGAGAAAAGCCTTTATGCAGCAGGAGAGAGCGATACAAGGTATACCCTGAACGGCCTCCTGTTTCATGCAATGCCGGGCAGTGAAGAAATAAATGTTGTGGGCACGGACGGTCACAGACTGGCCTGTATAAGCAGGAAGATAGACACTCCGTTAAAGGAAGAAAAAAAGGTTATCGTGCCGAGGAAGGCAGCGGCAGAGGTCAGGAAATTTCTTGACGGGGATATTGATAAGATAATAGTAGTTATCGGCAAAAGCCACGTGATGTTCAAGATAGAGGACGTGCAGTTTCTGACAAGGCTGATAGAGGGCACATATCCGAATTATGAACAGGTGATTCCCTCAGGCAATGAAAAGAAGATTGCAATCAACAAGGAAGAGTTTATAAAAGCGCTTCGGAGGGTATCTGTAATGAGCAGGGAAAAAAGCAATGCCATAAAAGCAGATTTTAGCGACGGGTCTCTATCAGTTTCAGCTTCAAACCCGGACCTTGGAGAGGCAAAAGATGAGGTCAAAGTAGAATATAAAGGCGAGCCGCTTTCCATGGGTTTTAATGCAAAGTATCTGCTGGATGCCCTGAATGCCATGTCCGGAGACAATATTGTCTTTGAACTTCAGGACCCGTTAAGCCCTACGCTTTTAAAAGAACAAGGCAGTGATAGTTATAAATGCGTGATAATGCCGATGAGAGTATAAAAGTGATTAGTGACAGTGAACAGTGGCAGTGAGATAAAGAATTCCGATACTTACACTTGACACTTACGCTAAAACTAGAGAGAGGAAGTAATGGAAGAGAAAGAGCAGATTAACCAGGTCGGAAACGACGAGCAACAAGAAAAAGAGTCCTACGGAGCAGAGGACATAAAGATACTTAAGGGCCTTAGCGCTGTAAGAAAAAGGCCTGCAATGTATATAGGCTCAACAGGCCATGAAGGTCTCCACCACCTTGTATATGAGGTTGTGGATAACAGCGTTGATGAATCCCTTGCCGGTTTTTGCAAAAATATCGAGGTGATCCTCCATCACGACGGAAGCTGCACGGTAATAGATGATGGAAGAGGCATCCCGACAGACCAGCATCCCGGCGACCCCGAGGGCAGGACAGCGGCAGAGATAGCCCTCACAGAGCTTCATGCAGGCGGTAAGTTTGAATCAAAGGCATACAAGATATCAGGCGGTCTCCACGGCGTTGGGGTATCGGTTGTCAATGCGTTATCTGAATGGCTCGATGTTGAGATAAAACAAAACGGGAAGGTTTTTCAGCAGCATTTTGACAGGGGTAAACCCTCAGCCCCGCTCGCTACTGTCGGAAAGACAAAATCCAGGGGCACCAAGATCACATTTAAGCCTGACGCCGAGATATTCGAGACAACGGAATTCAGCTATGATGTTCTTTCCCAGAGGCTGAGGGAAATGGCGTTTCTTAACAGCGGTCTAAAAATTTCCATACATGATGAAAACACGGATAAAACACAGGAGTTTCATTACAAAGGCGGCATAGTTTCTTTTGTCGAGCACCTGAATAAAAATAAGGCGCCGTTGCATCCAAAGCCTGTGTATATATCAGGAGAAAAAGACGGAATTACGGCTGA